>JARGFH010000181.1 GCA_029210695.1 Acidimicrobiia bacterium | reverse complement strand
ACTGCAATAGAAGCCTTAATAGCAGGTAAGAGATTGACAGAACTTAGAGTAGGTTCAGGTTCTTTTCAAAGACTCTACACTTTTAGTGATATAACTCTTGAAGCTTTAAAAGAACATAGAGATGAGTTATTAGGTATAATAGCAGAACTAGAGCCTATTTTACCTAGGTTTAAATCTAATATGACTATACCTCTACTTGTTTCAAAGGATAGATTATAATGACAGACAAAGATAATTCAGAGATGTATTTTCAAACCCCACAGCAAGTAGCTTATGAAGGGGCATCTACTTCGTATAAAGCAGGTATAAATGGCTTACTTTCAGGTGATACTGATACTTTAGCAGCTAGAGAGATATTAATGTTACAAATGAGGACTGCCCATGCTATTAGAAATAATGGTTATGCAAAGGCAGCCTTAACTAAATATATAACTAGCCTAGGTGCTATTAAAGTTAAGTGGAAGCATAAAGACGGTAATAAGAATAGCCTAATGCAAGAA
>JARGFH010000180.1 GCA_029210695.1 Acidimicrobiia bacterium | reverse complement strand
CCCAGATTCTCAACATCCCCCGCACTGAGCTGATCCATCGCCTCGAACTCGACAGCATCCCCCTCCCGGTACTCACCAACCGCAGCCGCGCAATAGATGTCCCAGGTCTCATGGACAGTCCCCCCACCCGGTTGACCCGGCGTCTGCCCGTGACACTCACCCACCACATCTCCGCCCCTCTGATCGATGCGGCCCTCTCCCGAGCAGTGATGGGCGAGGGCCGGCGTGACAGACAGCGTCACCGCTGGCACAACCGTGGCCAGGGCGACGATCAGACCGAGGGCAACCCTCGTTGCGTTGGTGCGAACTCGCATGCGAAATCCACCTGCCCTTGAAAATCAGACACTTTCCACTCGCCGTCCTCGTAAAGCATCACCGCTGATTCGAGATCACGTTGTCCCTCATGAACCGATGGCTCATCCGGGAGACGCTCGCCCGTCTCGAGGTCGTACAGGCCGTAATCCGGATCCGGCTCAAGACAGCTGAGGATCACGAGTTCGGTT
>JARGFH010000179.1 GCA_029210695.1 Acidimicrobiia bacterium | reverse complement strand
GAGGAGCTGCACGAACGTTACGAAGCGGCGCTGAAGGATGTCCGGGCCAAGCTCGGTCTCACCCATTCAATGATCATCGACGGCAAGGATGTGCAAGCGCAAGAGACCTTTGAAGATCGCTCGCCGATCGACACCGAGCTGGTCCTGGGAGTGTTCCAGAAAGGCAATCAGACTCACGCCGAAGCCGCAATCGCAGCAGCCCGCAAAGCCTTCCCGGATTGGTCCCGCCGGCCATGGACCGAGCGGGTCGAGCTGCTCCGTAAAGTTTCGGACAGGATTGACGAGCGCATCTACGAGATCGCGGCGGTCATTTCGCTCGAGGTCGGCAAGAATCGCATGGAGGCGCTCGGCGATATCGCCGAGGTGTCGGCGCTTATCCGCTACGCCTGCGATCAGGTGGAGGAGAACAACGGCTTCATCGTTAAGATGGGTCAGGACCCGCTGAAAGGCTACACCGCCATCAACACCTCTGTCCTGCGCCCATACGGTGTATGGCTGGTCATCAGCCCC
>JARGFH010000178.1 GCA_029210695.1 Acidimicrobiia bacterium | reverse complement strand
GTCGCCTTGGGCTACAAACAGCTGCTCGAAGTCGAACGGGGCTGGCGGGACATGAAATCCACCCTCGAACTGCGTCCCGTCTACCACCGCCTCGAAGGCCGCATCCGCGCCCACGTGCTGCTGTGCTGGCTCGCCCTGCTCCTAATCCGCCTCGCCGAAACCGCCACCGGCGACACCTGGCGCAACCTCCGTCACGAACTCGACCGCATGCACCTCGGGCACTTCGCCGGTCCCGCCGGCCACGTCCTGCAACGCACCGAAACCACCCCCCGCCAGGCCGCCATCTTCAAGGCCCTCGGCGTCAACCAACCCAAACGGTTCCTCGACATCACCCCCGCCAGCACCGACAGGACTCCCGCCAGCGCGTAGGCACTACACGTTCCCGACAGTCCCCCGCGTTCTCCCTGCTCACGCGCACTTTCGATGCCTACACCGGCAGGCCAACTGCGGAACTGAGGTTTAGTTACTATGTAGTAACTAAACATCGAGGAGCAGCGATGACAGATTTCTCT
>JARGFH010000177.1 GCA_029210695.1 Acidimicrobiia bacterium | reverse complement strand
ATCGTGTGAGGGTGCTTGGGTGGCGCCCAACGGATGCCGCTCCCGAGTTGTTCAACGTGCTTCTTGGTTTGGCCCGCCAGGCCGATGGTGGCGGCCAACCCCAGAAACGGAGCGAAACGCCTATGGTTCCGGGGCTCTGACAGGGCACGCGGAAGGGACTCGATGGTCAGGCTCCTGATCCGCCTCGAACCCCCAACCTTCTGATCCGTAGATCTCCAAGCGGAGTCCATACTGGCTGTTCAGGTGGCCGCACGCCGCCGTTCGTTTGGGATAGGTTTGACATAAGGGCCCTGCCTGCCGATAGTTTCCTTGCAATGCGCCTCGCTATCGAAATACCGCTGATTCGCCGAGGAGATGTCGTCGAATCCGACGGCTTCATCCAGGCACTCGCCGAGATTCGAACTGCAATCTCGCGCGTGACTTGGCCCCCTGATTCCGACGAATTCACTATCTTCCCCGAGTCTGGGAAGAAGCGCGGAAAAGGAAGCGGAGTCCGCCCTATTCGGGACAGGTTC
>JARGFH010000176.1 GCA_029210695.1 Acidimicrobiia bacterium | reverse complement strand
ACCGAGACGGACCCGAATCTTCTTTCCGGCGAGCCGGACCGGCACCGAGTAGTGGGCCTGACGGACACAGATCCTGGCTTTCTGATCAACCCTGACCTCGAGATCGACCGCCACATCGAACGACTCAACGGTCAGCGTCTGGAGCAGCGGCTGTTCAAGAGCGAAGTGTTCCCCCACGGTGATGCGGCGACCGTCCACTGGGAGACGTCCCGAAATGACACGGACATCATCGAGAATGTCGGCTTCGGCGACGAGATCGTTGAGGTCGTCGAGTGACGCCACGTTCGGGACCGGGACGAGATGGCGCCTGCGGAACCGGCCGATCTCGCCCTCGACGCCGCCCTTCTCATGGGCTCCATCGATGCCGGGGAGACAGAAGAACGACTCGAACCCGTAATGAGACCGTAGCGCGATGAACTTCGGGTTCTCCCACCGGTCGCGTCCCAACAGGACTTTGATCACGGCCGCCTTCAGGTTGTCGTAACGGATCGTTCCGGGGACGCCGCCGAAATAGT
>JARGFH010000175.1 GCA_029210695.1 Acidimicrobiia bacterium | reverse complement strand
CGACCTTCGGCCACGGCCCGGATCGCGGTTTCGACACCGGCGGGGTCCGAGAATCCGAGGTTCTCCAGGAGGCCGGAGCGGGTGCGGCGGTTGTACTCCATGACATAGCCCAGCGTGACGCCGAGCGAGATCGAGTCCATGCCGAGTTCGTCGGTGAGTTCAATGAGCGAAAGTGCTACGTCGGGATCGAAGATGCCCAGATTGGAGGACAAGAGAGTGATCGGTTCAAAGTCGACCTTGGCCCGGAAAGCTCCAGCTCTGCCGTCCTCAGTCTCGTCGTACACGTTCTTGTGGCATTTGATCCCACACAGATAGCAGCCGTCTGCCTGCACCACGTATGGTCCAGCCTCGACGCTGGGCCTCAGGAGGGGAACTGAGGCGGTTGTGCCCGTTGGGGCGAAGTTGAACTCGGGAAGTGATTGAGCTTCCTGCATCATCTTCATGGTTCGCCAGGTTCCACCCCGATCGTGCTCGAGGTCACGAAAGCGGGCACTTCCCTCACCGAGGTTGATTTCC
>JARGFH010000174.1 GCA_029210695.1 Acidimicrobiia bacterium | reverse complement strand
GGTCAAAATTCGAGCGGTGATAAAGGGTCAGTATTCACCCGGTGGCGACACGCCCGACTTCGGTGCGCTCGGGTCAGAGTTCTATCGGGGTTCTCTGGATATCGTTCCGAGCGCGATTCTGGTCGAGCCCCCTGGGATTACGGCCCTTCTTCGGGTGGCCGCCGATAAGCTTGCCCGCCTTTCAGATCTGGCAGTGCCTCACAGTGGAATTCCAACTCGCGCGGTTCAGTACTTCTGCCTCGAGGAGCTGGAGGATGGGGAGGAGCTGCGGTCGCATGGGATATCCACTGCTCGTGACCGTGAACGCCTGGCTCTCGTTGTCGATGGGCGAGGGATGCCTCACGTCATTGAGAGGGAATCGCTGCGTCCGCTCGTTCGCAGGCCGGGTGACATCGCCGGGAAGATTTCCATTGGGCTGGGCGACCTCGGAGGGGCCCGGCTGTTCTACGTTCATGACGACCTCGACAAGCTTGTCGAGAAACGTCTGTCCAGGACCGTCGACTACATCAGATACGGAGAGA
>JARGFH010000173.1 GCA_029210695.1 Acidimicrobiia bacterium | reverse complement strand
CATGGTCGCCGGCGCCGGGATCGGGCTCGGTGTCTTTCTCGGAGTCCGGGCTGTGTGCCCTGGTCCGGTGCCGCTTGACAGGGCACTGGCCGATCTGGAACGTCCACGCCGATCCCTCACCGATCCCGAACCGGCATCGGTGGCCGGGATCACCGATCGGGTCGGCCGGGGGGCGGTACGCATGTTCGAAGCCACTGGACTGGTGGATTTGGGTGGGCTGCAACACCGTCTCAGGGCCATCGACAAACCGATCGAAACCCACGCCTACCAAAAACTTCTCGGCGGAATCGCCGGGCTGGTAGTCCCGGTCATCTTCGGCCTTGCCATGGCACCAAGCGGAGTACACGTCGCCCCAGGATGGACGGCCGCCCTTGCAGTCGGATTTGGCCTTGGAGGGTTCATGTGGCCGGACCTGGGACTATCCGAACAGATCGAACGTCGCCGCCGCGACTTTCGCCACTCCCTGTCCGCCTACCTGGATCTGGTCACCATCATCCTGGCCGGTGGCGGTGGACTCGAGACTGCCCTCCAGAC
>JARGFH010000172.1 GCA_029210695.1 Acidimicrobiia bacterium | reverse complement strand
ACTACGCTCAACTGACCACTACCGGATGACTTGGAAACCAAACAACCGAGTCTCCATCAAACCCAGGGCGGTTCAATCACGTCGTCGATGGTCTGTCGGTGACACAGCCATACGAAACTGAATCTCGATACGACCGGTGTAAACACCAGTGCCCACAGGTCCCGCATCCGATCGGTGTCCGGGTCGGGGATCCGACCCAGCTTGCCGAAGTCGACCTGCAGCTCATCGCCGGGCTCACCATCAGCAACCCGTACCGTCGTCGACCGGACCGACCGGCCCACACCCAGCTCCTCGAGGGCGTAACGGTGCAGCGTCCGCTGTGGCACCACCAAGCCCTGCCTTTCCAACAGCTCATGGCTCTTCACCACTGTGAGCTCCCCATCGACCAGCCACTTGTTCAACTGGTCGCGGTGAGCGTCCAAGCTTCGCCACGCCTCCCCATGTCCATCGACCCGATGGGGACTGTATCGCCCTGGGATTCTTGGAGACTCTTTACCTTGGAAGCGAGGATGGAGTTATGTCAAAGAAACTGCAGGCG
>JARGFH010000171.1 GCA_029210695.1 Acidimicrobiia bacterium | reverse complement strand
GCCTGGAGCAGCCAAAGAACAACCATGCCGGACAAGATGGTCCACAGCACGCTTCTTTGCCGCCTTACCACCTCGCTCGGCTAAACCAAGCCCCCAGCGCCGCAAAGCCGAGTCCGGACCGAAAGGGCCAAGGATATAATGGGCGCTACCGACAAGAAGGCTCCGAAGGTAAGCATCGCCCGCAAGGGTGATGGGCAACTGTTTGTCCCTCTCTCCAGATTGGTCCCGCTTCGGACGCAACCCTAAAAACGAACCCAATATCCGGCTCCTGGGAAACCGGGATGGATCACCAAGGGTCAAAACGTAAGCCACCGCCGTCAGGTTCCCCACACCCGTGACTGACGTCAGAATGTCCACACCCTCCAGATCCAGTGCCATCTCCTCGATCTTACGGTCACTGTCACGGATGCCTGCCTCGAGCACCTCGAGCTGCAACAGCACAGGCTCCAGGGAAGGAAGAACATCTTCAGGAATAGATGAAACAGCGCGACGATGAAAACAGGTGTCCCTGGCGAGAACCTCAGGGTTCTCAGAGCCGGCTGGCG
>JARGFH010000170.1 GCA_029210695.1 Acidimicrobiia bacterium | reverse complement strand
TAATATTTTCCACTTTACCTAATCGCTCGAAATCATCAACCCATTCGTATAACGTCTTATGAGAGTCAGGCTTACAAACCAAAATAAAATGCTTTTCCATCTGAATGACTTGCTCACAAAAAGGCTGTTTGCAATATAAATCATCCCCTAAAAAGGTCGTATTTTCAGGTAATCCATTCGCTTCTTTTGTTAACCAGCGTTTTGAGGCTGCCAGCTCATAATCTTGTTTTTCAGAGCCATCTTGAGGCGTGATAAATTCAGGAACCAAAGGAATAACAGAGCTTTGTTTAGGAGAAACAATAACAGGAGTCACTGCGACGTGTGAGTAATGTGTTTTTTTATTTTTTAAGGCTTTAGTTGAACAGCAATCACAATGAATAGTCTGCGAGCTAAAGTATTCTACGCCATCAATAGCCACTAAAATCGTATTATCCAGCACACGAAACTCGTTTATTTTTCCGCTTTGCTGCAATCCACTTAATATTTCCCTGTAAACAGGTGAAATCGTTTCTGCGGGAACAGGGTCGAGAAGGTTTCTGATCTGATTA
>JARGFH010000169.1 GCA_029210695.1 Acidimicrobiia bacterium | reverse complement strand
GGGGCACGACCCGCAGAGAGAGCCACCCGGACCTCGGTCCCCCCGCAGGGGGGAAGGTCCCTGCGCCGAAGCAAAGCGAAGGCGGAGGTAGCGGGGCACGACCCGCAGAGAGAGCCACCCGGACCTCGGTCCCCCCGCAGGGGGGAAGGTCCCTGCGCCGAAGCAAAGCGAAGGCGGAGGTAGCGGGGCACGACCCGCAGAGAGAGCCACCCGGACCTCGGTCCCCCCGCAGGGGGGAAGGTCCCTGCGCCGAAGCAAAGCGAAGGCGGAGGTAGCGGGGCACGACCCGCAGAGAGAGCCACCCGGACCTCGGTCCCCCCGCAGGGGGGAAGGTCCCTGCGCCGAAGCAAAGCAAAGGCGGAGGTAGCGGGGCACGACCCGCAGAGAGAGCCACCCGGACCTCGGTCCCCCCGCAGGGGGGAAGGTCCCTGCGCCGAAGCAAAGCAAAGGCGGAGGTAGCGGGGCACGACCCGCAGAGAGAGCCACCCGGACCTCGGTCCCCCCGCAGGGGGGAAGGTCCCTGCGCCGAAGCAAAGCAAAGGCGGAGGTAG
>JARGFH010000168.1 GCA_029210695.1 Acidimicrobiia bacterium | reverse complement strand
AGGCTCAGGACATCGTTGGCGTTTGATCACCCTGTCGGTCGTGTCGAGACCGGGAGATCCTTGTGGCTGTCAGCGAGTCAGAGTTGCGACGTCGAGCCGTTGATCTGTATCGGCAGGGCTGGGCGGCGAAAGCGATCGGAGATGAGTTAGACCGGTCACGGGAGTGGGTTCGCAAGTGGGTGGACCGGTGGAAAGCCGAGGGCGATGACGGTCTGGTAGACCGTTCCAGGCGTCCTCATCACAGCCCGTCGCTGCTGGACGAGACAGTCGTCGCCGAGATCGTGGCCGTGCGGGACAGGCTGGAGAACGATCCGCATGCCAATGTCGGTGCGGTGGCGGTCCAGGCCGAGATGGAACGAAAAGGGATCGTCGATCCGCCGTCTTTGTCGTCGATCAAACGGGTGTTGGGTGCGGCTGGCCGGACCCGCAGCTACCAGCCGAAGCAACGCTCCGACGTCACCAAGTGGGCGCTTCCGAGCCCGCTGCTGCCCGGAATCTGGCAGCAGTCGGATTGGATTCATGATCGGCGTGTCGATTGCGGCACGGTGTTCTCGTCACTGCAGAGGGC
>JARGFH010000167.1 GCA_029210695.1 Acidimicrobiia bacterium | reverse complement strand
TGGTCTCCGGCATCACCCACGACTGGCCCGCCGCCAACCAACCTCACCGAAAGCCACTTTTTCGGCAGCCACCTAGCAGAGTGTCGTCGACGCATTTGACCAGGCTGAGGTTGCTGAGATCGGTTCCTTGCCAGACGGCCAGCACGGTATCGAACTCTGATCCCGCCGTATCGATCATCACCAGCGATGACTCGTCGAGAGTCAGCGAGTACCACACGGTGTTGGCCATCGCTGAACACCACAAGGGCTCGCCCGTCTCGACGGTGGCTTCGGTGATGTCGACGGTGTCGGTGTATGGATAGCTATACACCTCGGTCGCTTCGGCGAAGTTGTCGTTGTCCGGAGCGTCCGCGAACGCCGGGAGAGCCGGCAGCACGGTCGCCAACATCGCGAGGACAGAAAGCACAGCAAGACGCCTATGCATTTCCCATCCCTTTCTCCGGTATGAATACCGGTATGTTCCCCCTTCGGGATCGCGCGCGATGCGCGATCCCGCTAAGCCTGGATCCACCGGTCTGATCGGTGTCTGACGGTTGGGATTGACATAGAAAATGCCTTCTGACCTGGGAG
>JARGFH010000166.1 GCA_029210695.1 Acidimicrobiia bacterium | reverse complement strand
TAGACCCATAAACTCTAGCACCAGCACTATGTACTCTAGGATAGCTAGACATAACACCGCGTTTAACTGTCATAGTCGTAGAAGTTATAGCTTCTAAGCCCATATATTCCTGACCTACTTCTATAAAATCACCAATCCCTATAAGTACAGTATCTATAATATTTTCTATAGGTATAACTGTAGAAGTCTGATTAATATCAGCTGAAAGAGTACAAGAAAATACCTTAGAAGCTGCTTTTCCCTCTAAAGTAATCCAAGAATTCCCTGATTTATAATAAGCTTGTGCATTAAGAGTATCCCTACTAGGAGCAGCAATAACTCCATAAATACCTACCTCACTCTCATAAGTAAGACTTCTAGCATAACTATCACCTTGAATTTTAGCAATAGCGTAATAAGGTAGAGTATTAACTAATTGTCCCAAAGCTTCTACAGGTTCTGCTATAGGATTAACCCACTTGGTGTAGTCAGGAAGAACTAAAACAGCTTGTGAAGCTCTATAAACATCTTCCGAGAACTCTATAGATATTTCACCTTTAGAGCTAGTCCCTAAACTTATAGAATCTACCCTATATATCAA
>JARGFH010000165.1 GCA_029210695.1 Acidimicrobiia bacterium | reverse complement strand
AGACTAAAGGTTAAAGATTCTAGGTTATATTAATACTTTTGCTAAGTTATATTATTAATACTAGGTTAAAAGGCTAAAGGTTAAAGGTTAAAGGTTATTAATAAATAAATGGCGAAATGGTGAAAGGTTAAAGATTAATAACTAAGAAAGATAGGCAAAAATGAGGCAAAATGAGCAAATAGTTAAGAACCAATAGCTTTAATGGGCAAAATTGGGGCAAAATGGCGTTTTAAAGGGGCAAAATAGAGGCAAACGTAGCTATCAAAGGATTAAAAATTATCGGGCAAGGAAGGGGTCAATTTAGCCGAATTTAACCCATCAGGTAAAATGGCTAAAAAGGGCGAAATTAACTAAGACAACTAAGACAACTAGCCGAAATTAATTATAACTAGCCGAAAGGCAGAGTTGGAACTAGGAACTAGGAAGTTATAACTAGGATAGAAAGATTAACTAATAGGACAAGTTATAACTACCAACCAGAAGATATAACTAATTGGTAAAGTAAATGTTCTAGCTAAGATAATAAGTCTAGTAACTAGAATATCTATATCTACTAACTATATAGTGGAGTTACTAACTATAACC
>JARGFH010000164.1 GCA_029210695.1 Acidimicrobiia bacterium | reverse complement strand
ATCTCTTCCAGCTGAGTTACATCACCGTACCAGCTTTGAGTTTTGGTCGACGGATAAGCTGGGAAAACCGTCATCATGGTCCATCGGGTAGGGGTTGAACCTACGACACCCGGTTCTTCAGACCGGTGCTCTACCGAAGTCTGAGCTACCGATGGATATTGGGGCCCGTTTTTTAGTATTTAATCTGCAGAAACTGGCCGATAAAACTACACTCGCGAGCTTTGTAATCTGGAGCCGAAGACGGGAATCGAACCCGTGACCTCCTCCTTACCATGGAGATGCTCTGCCAGCTGAGCTACCTCGGCTAAAGCCGGATCCGGGCACCCATCCCTGAGTACCTGGAGACCAGGCGCGTGGACTATCGTCCACGCATCCCGGATCCGGCAGGATCGTTTTATTCACACACTCTTCAGTTTTCAAAGAACAGACTTACCAAGTCTTACTGTGGCCGGGGCAGGACTCGAACCTGCTCCTCCAACCCCCGTTACAGAACCCGCTGTACTCGGGCGGGGATTTCCCTGCCAACTCGACCTTCCAGGATTTCTCCCTTGGGCAACCACGTCTGACAGGTGTTGGGCGATGCTTCCTGTTACACCACCCAGCCAT
>JARGFH010000163.1 GCA_029210695.1 Acidimicrobiia bacterium | reverse complement strand
GCCTGCGTTCACCGACAGGCTGCTCGCATACCTGGAAGAGCACAAGGACCACTGGCGACCCTCTGTCATAAATTTCGCCCGCAATTTCGTCGAGGGCGGGTTGAAGGGACGTGCCGTCACACGCGATGTGGAATGGGGCATCCCGGTTCCGCTGGAGGGATGGGAGGACAAGCGCCTGTACGTGTGGTTTGAAGCGGTAATGGGCTATTTCACCGCCTCGGTGGAATGGGCTGCGAACACCGGTCAGCCCGAAGCCTGGAAGGATTGGTGGTACAACCCGCAGGCGAAAATCTTCAATTTCATCGGCAAGGACAACATCCCGTTCCACACTATTATCTGGCAGGCTGAGTTAATGGGCGTCGAGCGCATCTACGAGGATGACAAAAGCAAACGGCTCAACCTGCCCTACGATGTGCCGGCGAACGAGTTTATGAATATTGAGGGCGCCCAATTCAGCAAGAGCCGCAACTGGGCGGTCTGGCTGCCCGACCTCCTTGAGCGCTATGACCCGGATGCGATCCGCTTCTACGTCACGTTCACCATGCCTGAAAACCGGGATAGCGATTTCTCCTGGGGGGAATTTGTCCGCCGGAACAACGACGATCTGGTCGCCACCTGGGGAAATCTCGC
>JARGFH010000162.1 GCA_029210695.1 Acidimicrobiia bacterium | reverse complement strand
CGGCACTTCCGCGAGCGGTGCTCGATCTACCGACGCCACCTAGCGCGGTCGCGTATCAAGTGTGCCATCAGGTCCTGATGCCACTCCGTTGTAGCGACAGCGTTGATGGCAAGCGCACCTAGAGTCGGTCGCATGCCACGACGGATTGCGGTTCTTGTTCTTGTCGCAGCAGCCATAGGGGGTTGCGGCGAACCAGTGGATCTGCCGAACCGAACCGATCCAGCAGTCCAGGCCGAAGAGGCTCGAATCGCAGCAGTTCTTGAATCCACCGACGACATCTGGGTGCCCGGCCCATGCGAAGTTCGGCTTCTGGGACAGGAAGGGGCTACGTCCTACGCGTGGGCCAATTGCGAGGGCTACGAGGCGGATGACTTGCCCGAGAAGTCGGGTTGGGGAGGCCCGGTGCGTATCGACGGGGACCGGGTGTCCCAGCCCCGGGATGGAAACCTCAACGGAACCGATATCCGCGAGATGTTCCCAGTAGAACTCGCCGATGTGATCTTCGCCGGTGACGAACGCATCTACCCGTAGGTCAATCGGTTAGCTGCTAGCTGACGGCAACGCTCAGACCCATCGATATCGACAAATCGAGCGCACGAACGAGCATTCCGTCGAGTGTCCCCGAACGGCACTT
>JARGFH010000161.1 GCA_029210695.1 Acidimicrobiia bacterium | reverse complement strand
AACCATCAGATTGGCAGAGCCCTCCTAATCAACCGGGAACCCCTACACCCCGCTCAATTCCGAAGCGCCGGTTTGCGGGACAGCCACCGACGGTGTCTTCACCAGTTCGGCTTTCACCAGAGCCACGAAACGGCGCACCGTCGATTCGCCGACCTGGACACCATGCTCACCAACCAGACGCTCCCACACACGATGCGCCGTGTGCCGCTGCTTCTTCGGAACCTCCAAGTCGGCTTCGAGCCAACCCCGGATCGTGTCCTTCCACGGACCCAACACCGGCGCGTCACGCTCAGGGGCCTTGCGTGGCGGCGGCGTCGCATCGCCGATCGCCTGACGCACCGTGCGGCGATGCACACCATGGCTATCAGCCAACCCGCGGATCGAAGCCCCCTCACGGCGCTCACGACGAATCTCTTCGAACAGTCTCACCCTCGACATCTCCCTCTCCCACCTCGATCAGCTTCCTCACAGAAGCCACCGAGAGTAGGAACCAGTGCGCCAAGTGGGGCCAAATCAAGCGAGCGAAACAGCCCAAAGTGGGGCCAAATCAGATAAGCACACCCACTGGATCCACCGATTCGGTTGGCTGGTGGTGGTTTTGGGGGTTGAATCGGGGTCGGGTGGGCCGGATTGTGGATGTC
>JARGFH010000160.1 GCA_029210695.1 Acidimicrobiia bacterium | reverse complement strand
CATCAGACTACTCACCCAACCAAGGACCCTTAACAACCAGCGTGTGCCTACACATTTCGCGGCCGCCAGCCAGCCTCAACGCCGTGACCAGCACATTCGCCCCAACAAGTGCCCACATCAGCCCCTCAACTGCGGAACCCCGGTTTGGGGATTGATGATTCGGTCAGGTTGAACTCGTCGAGGGTCTTTTCGACTGGGAACCGGGCGGCTTTGAGGCGGCTGCGAGTATTGGATTCGTCGCGGGCGGTGATCTCTAGGTCGACGAGGACCCGGAGGGTTTCTTCGGGGGCCCACCGTTGGGTTTTCGCGGTCAGCAGCACTTCGGGGCCGGCCCGGCGGATGGTTCCCAATCGGAGTCGTCTCAATCCGGCTTCGAGATCTGACGGCAAGGCGGGTGGGGTGTTCATGCCAGGTCTCCGATCCGGTAGGCGTCGAAACTGCGGATCTCGACCATGGGCAGATCGACGATGATCTGCTCACCAGGGTGGGCGATGTCGGGAGCGGCCGGGCCGATCGCCAGGATGGAGGCAACATCATCGGCTCGGAATCTTCCGAACCGGACGGCCCTGGGCGTGTCAGATCCTCTGTGTAAGAGGGGTGGCCTGACATAGTGACCCTGGCGGTTGGAGTCGGGGTCCGTGGAA
>JARGFH010000159.1 GCA_029210695.1 Acidimicrobiia bacterium | reverse complement strand
CCACAATCCGGCCCACCCGACCCCGATTCAACCCCCAAAACCACCACCAGCCAACCGAATCGGTGGATCCAGGCTAAAACGTTCCGCCAAGGTGGCTTCGAGTTCTTCGATCTGTCGGTTGACCTCTTTGAGGATTCCCACCGTTGCTTTCACCGATGCGGCGAAGGCGGCCACAACTGGATCCGGTGCGACCAGTTGTTCGCTGCGGAGCGCAGCCTGGATCTGGCGGGCCCGCCGGTCAAGGTTGCGTTGCCGGCCGGCCCGTTTCAACACCGAACGGATCTGAGTGACACTGAGCCGTGCACCCACCGCAGGGTCTGGTGCACGTTCCAGCACGGCCAGAGTGTCCCGGTCGTCGAGATCATCGAAAGCTTCCAGGGCCGCGGGGTAATACTCCCGCAGAGCGTTCCGCAGCTGGTTGACATGCCGGGTCCGCACCCAGATCAGGTTCTGATGGGCCCGGGCCAACACTTTGATCGCTTCAACACCGGGTGTGTCCCCAGCGATCGGCCGGTGGTTATGCCGGTCGGTGCGGACCAGATCAGCCAACACCTTCGCATCACCAGCATCCGACTTCGCACCGGCCAGGTTGTGCCGGTCCCGATACCGAGATGTCGCCCGCCAGCGGGATGGGACCACCTTGAGATGAGTTTCGCCAGGGGGATGGGACCACCTGCTCGCCAGTGAT
>JARGFH010000158.1 GCA_029210695.1 Acidimicrobiia bacterium | reverse complement strand
GGCCTCGACCTCGACGATCCCACGACATTTGGGCCTACCTTCGGTGGTCGGTTCGTGCAGTCGGATGTGAGCGAGTTCGTGTATCGCCGTCTTGAACCGCTGCGCCCCGGGCAGGCTGGCCCGGACGACCACGTCTCGTTGGTGCCAGTCGGTGATCCCGTTGGCGTCGCCCAGTCGGTCGAGGTCGGCGACCTGTAGGCCGAATCCGGCTCCGATGATGAGCTCACCGACCCGCTCCCATTGGGAAGGAAGATCCCCTTCGACGGGGACGGTGGTGACCTCGGGGAGGGGTTCACCGTCGGTCTGGGCGATATCGAAAACACGAACCACCCGAAAACCGACCACCCGCCGTTCATCCTCATCATCGTTTTGGGGTGTGACCTTGGCGATGACGGGGGCGAGGATCTGCAGACCGTGCTCACCACGGCGCACCTGACGGCCAAGCCGCTGCCACATCCGATAGCCGGCCACCCGACTCGGTTGAAAACCTCGGGAGATCGCCTGGGACCAGATCAGCCGGCTGTTAGCGAACGAATAGTCATGAAACCGGGCAGCAACCGCCAAAGCCCGTTGCCAGTCCTCGGAGGTGACAAGCTCCCGGAGCGACGTCTGCAACTGGTCGTGCAGCCGTTCCACCGCCTCGGTCCGTTCATTGCGGGAATCTTTCTGAGCTGATACCACCCTGACAAGATGCGAC
>JARGFH010000157.1 GCA_029210695.1 Acidimicrobiia bacterium | reverse complement strand
CATGCTTGCCCACCCGGAAACTCGGTGGGCCGTCTCCACGCCACCTCCATTGGTACAGGGTGGCAACCGGCACTCCAAGGTAGTCGGCGAGTTGTTGGGCTGAGAGCAGCGGTTCGAGGTTGTTCATTCCCCAACTTTGGGTTGGGACCCTGTTATTTCGATGTTATTTGAGTGTCAGCAGCCCTTTCATTCTGGTTCTATTTCGGTTGTTTCCCCTGCTCAGAGTGCCTTTTTGGAGATATTCGAGATCGGTGCAAAACGGGCAACTATGAGATGGTCGGCGCCCTGGTCGGAGGGTTCCTGACAGGGCTACTGACACTCTGCTGAAAGGGTGGTCGTGTCTAGTAGCCGACATGGAACCTGTTGGCAGCATCGATAACAGCGAAGATCGGCACCCCATCGCACATGTGTCGTTCGTTGGGTCGGGCCCTGGGATCTCCCCCATAGAGGGCCAGCCAGCGGGGATTCCGGACTCGGATCACGAACCGTTCGAAGCAACCACCGACCACCATCTCGGCTCCTCACAAGCCCCTGAACCAGAGACCACCCGATCCGCAACAGCCAAGATCCATCGAGACCCCCATCGCATCAACCATGCCACCTCCACCCAGGTTGCCGCCCTCTCGACCGATCGTCTTGTTCGACACACGCATCTGCAACGAGTTGCCCCATGTATACAGCTGCTCGGTGGTGGGGGTGGCTGGTGTTGAGTTTGGCCAAGGCCGCCAAGGACTATTACCTGCGGAAG
>JARGFH010000156.1 GCA_029210695.1 Acidimicrobiia bacterium | reverse complement strand
GAGTCCGTTGGGGGCTGGCGGGTGGAGGGGTTCGATGTTGCTGGGCGTGATGGGGTAGTCGTGACGTTGGGCGAGTTCGCCTTTGTGGCGGATTTCGAGGTGTCCGGTGCCGGTGTTGATGGCTGCGACGACAAGGCTTCCGGCGGGGAGGCTGTCGGGTACGGGCCAGGCGTGTTGAGCGATAACGATGTGACTGTTGGTGACGTGGCGGAGGAAGGTGACCCGACCGGCGGTGAGTGGGATCCGGGGCTTGTTGTTTGCGTCGAGGTAGTCGTCGATGTCGAAGTCGGTGGGGAGCCAGCGCAGGCTGGTGTGGTGGGCGGCGATGAGTTCGGCCGGGTATCGGGTGCCGGAGACGTCGGGGTCGAGGACCGGCCGGCGATGGTTGGCCCAGTTCAGGAACACGGTGTTGTCGGCTCGAAGGGTTTCGAGGTCGGGATACCAGCGTTTGCGGATGGTGCGTTGCTGCCAGAGACCGTTGACGGCTTCGACGTGATTGGTGAACCCGAGACTGTGCGGCGGTGACGTGATCGCTTCGACACCGAACATGAGGAGCAGCAGCGTCCAAATCGTCCAAGGATTGTCACGGTGGCTGGTATGGGCAAACGCGTTGTCCTGACCCATGGCTTGGGGAATCGACAGCAGCGGCCAGGCCTCCCGGGTCAGTTGACGAACCGCTGCGAGCAGGGTGCGACGCAGATGTTGTCCTGCCGACAATCCGTGTGATCCGACATCGGCGATCTGCAGTGGGC
>JARGFH010000155.1 GCA_029210695.1 Acidimicrobiia bacterium | reverse complement strand
GTCACCCTGCTCACCGCCACCTCACCCGGCTCGACTGCCGGAACCCACTGTTACCGGGCCGCCCAGCGCACCCTCGAACGGGCTGCACAGTCCGGCTCGCCGGCTCGTCTCCGTGATGTGATCGACGACCTCGAAACTTCGGGTGGGCCCGGTGGGGACGTGGCCGACAAGCTGCGGGCCTTGTCACAGATCTCGTACGGCCGGCTGGTGTTTGGAGATCCGGGGCCGCCGGTTGACTTGGGAGCCGACTACGTGTGCTTCCACGTCCCCGGCCTCCGCCTCCCGCGGCGTCACAGCGCACGGGACGATCAGCTTCCCGAGGAGCTGCTGGGTCAGGCGATCCTGTATCTCGTCGCCGCGTTCTCCCGACAGGTCCTGTTCCGGCATCCGGATCGGTTCGCCGCGCTGCTTCTCGACGAGGCCCATGCCCTCACCGCTAGCGCCCAGGGCCACGGGTTGGTGATGGACCTGGTCCGGGACGGCCGCAAGCACTTCGCCGCGGTGTGGGCCTTCACCCAACTCCCAGCTGATCTCACACGAGACGACGAAGGAGACGACGTCGACGCACTGTTGGGCTATCGGGTGGTGTTCCGCCAGTCCACCCAGACGGCCGTCGACGCGCTGCGGTTCCTCGGTTCCGATCACCGCGACGACAACGTCGAGACAGTCACAACCCTCGGAACCGGCGAATGCCTCATGCGTGACCCTTCGGGGCGTCTCGGGCTGATCCGGATCGCCTTGCCCGACGATCCGGCGGTCGCCGACGCGTTCT
>JARGFH010000154.1 GCA_029210695.1 Acidimicrobiia bacterium | reverse complement strand
AACAGTGGGTATTCCCTCTCAGGAGGTGGGGAATTTCAGTGAGCAGGTCTGGGGAGTTTCAATGAGCGTGGTCAATGTCGATGCATTCAGTACTGCCGTCGTCTTCACCCGGGGTGAAACCGTCGAGGTCGTTATCCCAGCCCGGAGGTATGCCCGTCTCACAAAGTTGATACGTGCCGGGTGGGAACCGCGCTTGGGATGCGCCCGTTGTGGTCAGTTCGAGGCATGCACCGCCGGCTACGCCTTCGACACAGGTCAACTCCACCGCACCCGTCTCATCTGTAGAGCCGGCCGCGATTGCCGCGCCGGGTGAGTCGGGAGTTGCGCCAACACGAACCTCGAAGTGAAACACCGACTCGGGTGCGCCCCCGGACTCGGTCTTGACGATGCTCACACCGGTGGTGGTTGGTGGGTCGTCGGTTGGCGTGGTTGTGGTGGTGGTGGTTGGTGCCGTCGATCCGATGCTGTCGACGATCGAGCGCCAGAAGTCGGTCCGGTCGACAGGCGTAGTGGTAGGAGTTGTGGTGGTCGTCGTGGGAGCAGAGCGGATGACTATGCGCTTGCTTGGCGAAACGAGCGGGGTGTCGCTCGTCCGTTCGGTCGCGGCGCCGGTCACCGTTTGCTGTTGCTGCCCCGAATCAGAGTCGCTTGGGGATGCCACGGTGGGCGCCAGTGCTAGCCGCTGTTCGAGCGGATCTTCAGTCCGGTCGGGAAAGGAGTCGGTGCCGGCGGAAAACTCCACCGTGGTGGTCGATTCCGTCACCTGCGTCTGACTTCGTGATAGAGATGCGCCGATTCCTAACCCAACGATGGGAGGCTGTGGGCCTGACCCTGAG
>JARGFH010000153.1 GCA_029210695.1 Acidimicrobiia bacterium | reverse complement strand
CTCGCTGACAGCCACAAGGATCTCCCGGTCTCGACACGACCGACAGGGTGATCAAACGCCAACGATGTCCTGAGCCTCTCCCCCTACCCGCTATCTAGTGCCTTCGCGACCGAAGAATTCATGATAATTCCCCTTAAGTCCCGTGGGGTCCGCGGCCGATAACTCACCTGTGGGTCGAAAGACGGCCCCCAGGACACAAGGAGTCCCAACATGTTCAAGTGGATGCGTGTAAGCCTCAACAAGGATGAGGGCTTCACCCTGGTCGAGTTGATGGTCGTTGTGCTCATTATTGCCATTCTGATTGCCATCGCCATCCCGACCTTCCTCGGCGCCCGTGAGCGTGCCCAGGACCGTGCAGCTCAGTCCAACCTTCGCAATGCCCTGACCTCTGCCAAGGTCCACTACACCGACACCGAGAACTTCTCGGACGGCGCCGTCGCCGATGTGACCGCCGCACAGTTGATCGCGATCGAGCCGAGCCTTGCCTTCAAGGCCGGCCCCATCACGATTCCCGCTCCGGCAGGTAACCCTGAGGTCGGCTATGTGGTCGAGAGCGTGGTCGCCGGTGACCGGCAGATCATCACCTTCACCGCCTACTCGGAGTCGGGCAAGACGTTTGGTCTCAAGGACGTCTCTTCCGGCGCCGGCAGTGGCACCTACTACTGCGTAGACGCCACGGCGACCGATGTCACCTTCAACAGCGCTGACTGCGTGGCGGGCAGCTGGTAATCCGCTAGCACAGATACGGACGGTGAGAAGGGCGGGCGAGGGCCCGCCCTTCTTGCTCTAGGTGGCTGCCGAAAAAGTGGCTTTCGGTGAGGTTGGTTGGCGGCGGGCCAGTCGTGGGTGATGCCGGAGACC
>JARGFH010000152.1 GCA_029210695.1 Acidimicrobiia bacterium | reverse complement strand
TTCAAAAACTTCATAAGGCGTTTTGAAACCCAGGCATTTTTTAGGTCTGCTATTGAGTTTATCTACAGCCCTAAACACTTGTTTTATAGTGACATCAACCAGCTCCATTTCCTTAGGAAAATACTGACGAAGTAAGCCATTAGCATTCTCATTTTGCCCTCTTTCCCATGAATGGTAAGGCTTGGCAAAATACGTCTCACATTCAAGTGATTTTGCTATTTTCTCATGTAGAGTAAATTCCTTGCCATTATCGAAAGTGATTGTTTTAACAAAGTTTTTGATAGGGTCAAGCAGAAAAGTGGTTGCTTCAAAAACACCTTGGGCTTTTTTCCCTGCCAATGGAAAAGCAAGGCGTAATTTTGATTTTCTTTCATCTAAAGTGACAATGGCTCCTTTGTGATTTTTACCTATGATGGTATCAGCCTCCCAGTCTCCTATACGCTCACGATTATTGGCAATTTCTGGCCTCTCATCTATATCTACTCGATTCGGAATTCCCGTGCGATTATGAGCTGATCCATAGCGCTTACGGTAGGTCTTTTTTTGGTGACGAAGGTGCTTATAAAGCTCTCCCCCCGCCTTTTTATCTGCCAGTACATGCTGGTAAATTGTCTCATGATGAAGGCTGATAACATTTTCTTGTTTTAACCGACCTGCAATCTGCTCAGGACTCCAACCTTCTTCAATGTAGCCATTGATAAGCGCTTTTATTTCAGCGGTCAATTTGACTTCTTTAGGCTTATTTTTATGGCGCTCTTGAGCCAATTCGCCTGCCTGTTTATGTCGGTAGCCTCGCTGCCCTTTGTTTCGACTAAGCTCGCGTGAAAGGCTGCTTTGGTTTCGCCCCAGGGATTTTGCGATTTCATTCTGAG
>JARGFH010000151.1 GCA_029210695.1 Acidimicrobiia bacterium | reverse complement strand
AAGCCCAGTGACTTGATCTGATGTGGTGGCGCGCCCCGACCCAACTTCACCTGATGTTGTGCAGCCAGCTCCCGATCGACCCTGCTATCCCGGCCACCGTGCCGGCGAACCCGGACAGAATGAGCGGCTGCACCACAAGCAACGGGACATACCCCATCGATCATCACGTCGCCGAACTCAGTTCGAGCACCAAGATAAGGCAGGGCACCCGCGCGTCATCGCATCCGGCATCGCCAACAAGGAGCACACCGTGAACTAAGTCACCACCGGTGCCGTTCCAACCCGCCGACCCCGTCGGCCGGCGGCACAACGCGCGCCAACACAACTTGCACCCGGGGGCCCTCACAGATAAGGGTCCCAATCGAGTTGGAGGGTTCTTGACACTCCAGCTAAAGGGTGTCGGTTGCCCCCCCGGACAGCAACGGAACAGGTTCGCTCCCGGCCAGACATCGAGATCCTCTCTGCTGACGAGATCCCGATTGCGGGAGCCTGATAGGCCGCTGATGACATCGTGTTGACAGGGTGGTCAGGTTTGATACGTCAATGACCGTGACACAGCGGGCTTGCACATTGAGCAACGGGGCGGAAGAGTCGTGTGGTTGGGCGAACGGGGACTCGGCTGTCTCAATGGCCGACGCACTAGACGATCAAACTCTCCGATTCCGAGTCTCTCCACGAGCCGCCAACGCAAATACGGAACGCGAGCGAGCTGTCTCATTCCTGAAGACCGCGCGTCACGTCTCTTGCGCCAACGCGCCTTCCACAATGATCGCGACTCGCGCTGAGAACCCTCCAACTACACACGCACGTGCAACACTTCCTGTGTCAAGCCCTGGGTGGTTTGGTTGGTGTTGTCAGGGCGCGTGGGAGTGGGGC
>JARGFH010000150.1 GCA_029210695.1 Acidimicrobiia bacterium | reverse complement strand
CATCACTGGCGAGCAGGTGGTCCCATCCCCCTGGCGAAACTCATCTCAAGGTGGTCCCATCAAGCTGGCGGGCGACATCCCTTACATCCACTTCTGGAAACGACAGTCCTTCTGGTCCGATCCTGTCCGTCTTCACCACAGCCGAAAGAGATGGTGAAGCGGGCACAACAACCGGTTCGGGCATTCAGGTCGGGTCACAAACGATCGAGGAGATCTTCTGCACTGGTTCGGTCGAGCACATCACCTTCCGAGATGGACAGCCACTCGCGGCTGGCCGTACCAGCAGGGTGATTCCACCCAGACTCCGCCGAGCCGCACTCTATCGGGACGGTGGATGCACAGCCGACGGCTGTACCAGCCGTTATCGGCTTCAAGCCCACCACAAGATTCCCTGGTCCCAGGGCGGCCCAACCGACCCTGACAATCTCGTAACCCTCTGTTGGTTTCATCATCATGTGGTGATCCATCAGATGGGCTACACCATCACATCCAACTCACCACCAGGGCGACTCAGATTCACAAAACCCACCAGCGGAACCGACCCACCTTGACCCATCGGTTCCCCGCGTTTGGGGGAAGGTTCCCGCAACCGAGTGAAGGCTGCGAAACCGGGAGCACCCCGTCACCATCCGACCCAGTCGAGGACGAACCGAATCCTGCCGACTACGAACCCAACCCGTCCGGGCCCTTTCAACGCGTAACAGATACGACCATCCTCCCTGCCGACGGTGGCCCTCCGTCAAACCCACCGCGACGTTCGTCGTATCGCTTCATCACAGAAACGCACCATCGAACCATCCCTACCCGGGTGCCGCAGATCGGCAACTACCGCGCCGCCGTCCGGGGACGATGTCAAGGGCCATCTTGATGTCCTCGCTGGTGGCCATCGGCGGTCCTCGCTGGTGGCCAAGAAAGGTCCTTGTGT
>JARGFH010000149.1 GCA_029210695.1 Acidimicrobiia bacterium | reverse complement strand
TTCTCCCAGGTCAGAAGGCATTTTCTATGTCAATCCCAACCGTCAGACACCGATCAGACCGGTGGATCCAGGCTAAGGCGGTGGCGAGGAAGGTCTTGCCGACCCCGACCGGTCCCATGATGATGGCGTTGTGGCCGGATTCGACGAACCGTAGGGAGCAGAGCTCGTTCCAGACCGCCCGGTCGTAGGTGATGTTGGCGGTGTCGTCCCAACGGTCCAGGGTCATGGCCGGGTCGAGACCTGCTGTCTTGGCTCGCCGCGCCGCGGACGTGTTTTCCCGGCGGGTGACCTCATCGGCCAAGACCAGTTCGAGAAACTCGGCGTGACCCAGCTGGCTGGTTTGAGCGAGGGCGAGCCGTTCGGGGAGTGTGTCGAGACACTGGCCCAGTTTGACCCGCCGCAGCAGCGCCTTCAGTTCCGGTGTCACCATCGGAGTGGCCATCAGTTCACCTCCTCGCTGGTGGTGCCGGTGCGGACGGCGAAGTGGCTGTCGTCTCGGACGAACCGTGGAGCGACGACATTGGTGGGCAGCTGGGTTCCGCGGTCTTCGGTCTCGGCGCCGGTTTCGGTGCCTCGTTCGAGCATCCGTCCGATGAGTGGAACGTTGACCGCCTCGGCGTCGAGAGCCCTTTGACAGGCGGCGTCGACACGTTCCGCACCCCACTTTTTGACCAATCCCAGGAGGGCGTAAACCTGACGCATCTTCGTCCAGGGCAGAGGGATGTCCAACAGGGCGGTTGCGTAGACGCCGATGGCCAGGCCATACGATGCGGCCATCCTCTGCAGCTTGTCCAGGTCCCGCATCGCGTAGGCGGTCTTCTCCGACGGCAGATCCTCGGGGTCGGTCGACCTGTGGCCCGGCTTCTGACGGGGGTGGACCTTGACCAACTGACCACGGGAGAACACTTTGACCAGCTGGGCGTCGGCGCGGACGTCGACCCGGGTGCCGATCAGATTCCCCGGAACCGAATACAACGCTTTGGCGGCTCATCGGATTTCAGCGGGGTGTGATGGTGGCGAGTAGATTCCAGTTGGGTTTTCCGGCGTAGAGGAGGGCTCT
>JARGFH010000148.1 GCA_029210695.1 Acidimicrobiia bacterium | reverse complement strand
GGGATTCTCCCATCCCGCCCTCTCAACACAGTGATACACCTACACGACCCGTCTCACGAAACGTTGACACAGAGGGTTCCCTGCCCGTTGGGGGGAAAACCATTCAGCTTTCCACCTACCTTACGCCAGATGACTATTCCTCCCAACCCGCACTGATGTTCCTGCGGTGGACAGGTCAGAGCTACGAGGACGGATGGGGCAAGACCACCCCGGAGGCCATCGAAGCCTGGGATCGGGCAGGCTACTGCCTGGTGTCATCTCAGGGCCTGTTTGTGAATGCTCTCATCGGCGCATGGAATCCCATCAGCTCCGAGCATGAAGGGTATTTAGAGGAAGCCCCGATGATTCTTGCTGACCCGGTAGCCCAACAGGTTCGGCACCTGTCCCTCGACGAGCTGGTATCACTGGTCAAGTCATTGCGCTAGGCACTGGATCAACACCACGACCTGTTCCACAATCATTCCCATTGACACAACACCTTCAGGGTCTTGACTCTCTCTCAGCAGCGAATCAGTTGCCGTGGCACCGCTTGTACTTGTAGCCCGAACCGCACGGGCAGCGATCATTCCGACCGACACTCGACTTGCTCGGTAGCTCAAGCGGTCTGGTTCTGGCCCGCAGGAGACGCTCCGATGCTCTCAGTGACTGCTCTCGTTCGTCCAGACGGCGTTCCTGTATGTCGAGAGCCTCAGACCGGACAACCAGCCGGTGCTCCAGCTCCGCAGCGAACACCACTCCAGGAGGCTCGTCCTCCCTCACGAGTGCGCCGAGTTCTTGATCGATGAGGCCGGCGATGCCTGCTCCCATCGTGAGTCCAATCGCTTGGCAGTAGCGCCGCCACGTCGACCATACCGCCTCTGGCAGGGGGACCTTCACCAACTGCATGCCCTCACAGTGATGCAATTCTGTGAAGATCCGCCGATCGATCTTGGCGAGCGTGCCTCGTTCCAGCGCCATCGCCTTACCTTTCCGGTATACCGGTATACCGGCGGCAACTTGTCAGTGGTTTACCTTCGGGTGGGAGCGCCGGTTGGTGCTCTTGGAGACTGGTGACGGCCACGGTGACG
>JARGFH010000147.1 GCA_029210695.1 Acidimicrobiia bacterium | reverse complement strand
TAACCATCAGATTGGCAGAGCCCTCCTAATCAACCGGGAACCCCTACACCCCGCTCAATTCCGAAGCGCCCGTTATCCGACCAGGCCACCAACACCGGACCCTCCCCGTCATCTCCCGCCCCGCCATGGGGTCGTCTGATCGGGCGGCCCTCTGGGTCCAACAGCCCCTGGGATTCGAGTGCCTGGGTGAACAGCAGCTGCACCTGGGTGGAGGCCTGTTCGGTGGTGACGAGGGTGTCGATCCAGAACCTCGAGACGACATCGACGATTGCATAGACCGCTCGATCGCATCTGGTGAAGTGGGTGGCGTCCCATATCCAGATGCGGTTGGGTTCCCAGGGGATCTCCGGCAGCTGCGGGGCCGGTCTCCCTGGTCGGGCCCGTTCACCCGGCAGCGACACTCCAGCGTCGTCTGTGATGCGTAACACTGTCGAAGGAGACACAAACACTCGACCCAGATACGAGCCCCGGTTCGCCAGCTTGCGGTGGGTGCGGTCGACAGGCCCCCATTCTTCGACCAGCTCCAACACTGCTTGGCGTTCCCAATCGAGGATCCGATGGACCGGGTTTCCGCCCGGAGCCAGATCGGTGAGCGTGCCGACGATACGGCGGCGGACTCGCCAGCGGTGTGCTCTCACATCAGAGACCCCGAGAACCCGGCAGGCGCGGGCATGAGACCACCCGGCATCGGTGGCTTGGTCGATCAGCTTCAACAAGCCCTCTTTGACCTCGCCTGAACAGCGGAGCGGGACCCGGGCGAGGTTCAGGCCCAACGCGATTTTCCTCGGATCAACGCCAGCTCGATCGCCTGTTCCTTGATCGCCTCGGACAGTCGGGCGATCTCAGCTTTCAGCATCTCGATCTCGACATCACGGGGATCACGCGATCCGCCCGGCCGAGAAGAAGCAAACGCCGCCATCGCTGCGTCCTTGGCATCCCGACGCAGCTTGATCACCACCGAGGTGTCCACGCCCCACTTCCGGGCGGCGTCCGCCTGGGTTGTCGCTCGCCAGCTTGATGGGACCACCGGTTCGCCAGTGTGATGGGACCGGGTTGGGGTTCGGTCAGGTCCGGCGT
>JARGFH010000146.1 GCA_029210695.1 Acidimicrobiia bacterium | reverse complement strand
ACAACACCTACCACTCCAAACACGCCGTCGATCGCTACATCCGCAGCTTCGAACGGGTCCGGCTCCTCTCAGAGAAGTTCCCCCGACACGAGCTCCCCCTCCTCACCGGAATGCCAGAACGCCTCATCGACGAGTACCTCACCCTCATCGAGGAATACGAACTCATAACAACAGACACAACGACCCTTGAGATATCCTCGTGACCCCATCCCCACACCAACTCAGAGGTCATATGACCCTATTTTCGATGAGCAACCCTGGGGAATTTCAGCGAGCGGCGTCACGGGCAGACCTTCATCCTATGGATGGGGCGGACGAGATCAAATAGTGCACAAGGATTCTTCAGGCGTACACGCCATGTCCCCATGAGCCCATCGAGGGGATCGGGGCGACCTTGGTGGGTGAGGTGGGTGCGTGCACTGTTCATCCTCGTGTTGGGGGTTGGTGAGGTAGAGGGTGTTGGTTTGCCGGCCGCGGCTCATCGCCACGTAGACCCATTTGAGCTCGCAAGAAACGCGGGTTCCACATCGATCACCACATCCCAGCGCCGACCGACCCGACACCCACCCGAACCGAATCGGTGGATCCAGGCTTAGTCCGTGAGGATGAACTCTCTTCTCAATCCCTACCTTCGCCGCCTGCCTCACCAACACGTTTCGCACATACGACGGTTTCAGCTGCTTACCGTCCAACGTGCATCGTTGATGTATACCTCCGGGATCCGAAGGAAGCCTCTCCACACCTTCTCGGGGCAGTCGTTCGAGCTGGGTGTGGATCTGGTCGAGTTGGAGCTGGCGGGTTGGCTCGCTGTTCGGTTTCTCCTGGTCATCGGGTGGGGCGGCGACGGTTTCGGCTGTATTGTTCGTAGAGGTCGATGGTTTCGGGGTCGAGCCAGCTGGTGGCGTCGGGGCCTTGGTCGGCGTCGACGATGGCGGTGAGCTCGTTGTAGATGGCGTCGAGTGCTGTCTGGTTGTCTTGGGTGATGGCGGCGCGCATGAGGTTGCGGTAGCACTCTTCGCAAGCCCAGCTGGCGGTGAGCCCTTTTCTGGCTGCCCATGTTGCCTGGGCTGGGTTGTTGGTTTGGAGGGCGTGTTGTGCGAGGCGGTGAGCGGCATCGTCGATG
>JARGFH010000145.1 GCA_029210695.1 Acidimicrobiia bacterium | reverse complement strand
GTCACCGTGTCCCGGATTGTGGATGTTGTGGATACGACAGTGCCGGTGATCTCGTTGACAGGAGCCAACCCGCAGACCATCGAGGTTGGAAGCCCGTATGTCGAGTTGGGGGCGACTGCTTCTGACACCTATGACGGTGATATTTCGGGTTCGATCGTGATCGATGCGACCGCCGTGGATGTCTTCACTGTGGGTTCGTACGCGGTGTTCTATGACGTTGTCGACGCAAACGGCAACCCGGGTTCGGCCATCCGAACAGTCAATGTGGTTGACACCACTTTGCCGGTGATCACATTGACTGGTGTCGATCCGCAGACGATCGAAGTCGGCAGCCCATACGTTGAACTAGGTGCGACGGCTTCTGATAACTACGACGGGGACATTTCGGGTTCGATCGTGATCGACGCCACTGCTGTGAACAGCGGAGTCGTTGGTTCGTATTCGGTGACGTATGACGTTGTTGATGCCAACGGCAACTCGGCCGTCACCGTGTCCCGGATTGTGGATGTGGTTGATACCACTGTTCCGGTGATCACCCTGGTGGGTGGAGATCCGCAGACGATCGAGGTGGGCAGCCCCTATGTCGAGTTGGGGGCGACTGCTTCTGATAACTATGACGGGGATATTTCGGGCAGCATCCTCATCGACGCGACCGGTGTTGATACCAACACAGTCGGCAGTTACACGGTGACCTATGACGTTTCGGATGCCAACGGGAATGCTGCGGTTCAGGTGACTCGGACCGTCAATGTGGTGGACACGGGTGCTCCGGTGATCACCCTGTTGGGATCGGATCCGGTGACGGTTGAGGTTGGCTCCCCGTATGTGGATGCTGGCGCTACCGCCTTTGATGTTGGTGACGGTGACATCACGGCCGGCATCGTGACGGTCAATCCGGTCAACACTTCTGTGGTTGGTTCCTACGTCGTTACTTATGACGTCATCGACTCGCAGAGCAACCCGGCTGTGCAGGTGACCCGCACAGTGAATGTGGTCGACACCACTTTGCCGGTGATCACACTGTCTGGGGCTGATCCGCAGACCATTGAGGTTGGCAGCCCCTATGTCGAGTTGGGTGCGACAGCTTCTGATAACTATGACGGTGATCTCACGGGCAGCATTGTGATCGATGCGACCGGTGTTGATACCAACACGGTTGGTTCCTACGTCGTGACCTACGACGTTACCGGCGCTTCGGAATTGAGCGGGGTGTAGGGGTTCCCGGTTGATTAGGAGGGCTCTGCCAATCTGATGGTTACTAC
>JARGFH010000144.1 GCA_029210695.1 Acidimicrobiia bacterium | reverse complement strand
CCCTCTGTGTCAACGTTTCGTGAGACGGGTCGTGTAGGTGTATCACTGTGTTGAGAGGGCGGGATGGGAGAATCCCTGAATGTCTATCACTGCAGAGGATCGGTTGCTGGGCCATGCTGGGCTGGTGAACGATCCGAATCCTGAGGTCCCGGAACGGGCCAAGCGCCGGTCATATACGGCGAAGTACAAGTTGGAGATCCTGGCCGAGTACGAGGGCTTGGATCGTGACGCCAAAGGTTCGTTGTTGCGTCGGGAAGGTTTGTATACGTCGCTGATCTCGGAGTGGCGGAAACAACGCGACCGGGGTGCGCTTGCAGCGTTGGCAGCGAAACCTGGGCGGGCACCGCTTGATCCGATCGAGCGGGACAACGCCCGGCTCCGCCGACGTGTGGACCGACTCGAAGAAGAGTTGGGGACGGCACGTCGGGTGATCGAGGTCCAGGGGAAACTCTCGGCGCTGTTGGAGGAACTCGCCACCGACAGCGCCCACAAGACCGACGGCGAGCCGAAGTGATCGACGACGCCATCTCCGAGCTGGCCCCGATGGTGGGTGTCACGGCGGCATGCGCTGCGGTGGGTCGTCCCCGAGCCACGCATTATCGGTGGCATCGCAAAAGCCCACTGCCGCCCAAACCCGACCGGGTTGCGGCGTCGCAGCCTCGAGCGCTCGACGACGTTGAACGAAAAGAGATACTGCGGGTCCTTCACGAACCCGAACATGTCGATGAGGCTCCCGCCACCGTCTACGCCAAACTGTTAGACGACGGTGTGTATCTGGCATCGACCGCAACGATGTACCGGATCCTGCGTGACGCCGGCGAGGTGTCCGAGCGTCGCCGCCAGGCCACCCACCCAGCCCGGGTCAAACCCGAGTTGGTTGCTGCGGGCCCGAACGTCGTGTGGTCGTGGGATATCACGAAACTGTTGGGACCTGCGAAGTGGACCTACTACTACCTGTATGTGATCATCGACATCTACTCGCGGTACATACCGGGCTGGATGCTCGCTCGGGCCGAGCGGGCTCATCTCGCCGAGCGGCTCCTCGCCGACACGATCCAGCAGCAGGGTGTCGATCGTGGCGAGTTGACGATCCACGCCGACCGGGGCGCTTCGATGGCATCGAAACCGGTAGCCCTGCTCCTCGGCGATCTCGGTGTCACCAAGTCCCACTCCCGTCCGCATGTGTCGAACGACAACCCGTACAGCGAGTCCCAGTTCAAGACGCTGAAGTACCGGCCCGACTTCCCGAAACGTTTCGGGTCGTTCGAGGACGCCCAGGCCTTCACCAGAAGCTTCTTCGACTGGTATAACAACGAACACCGCCACTCCGGGATCGGATACCACACCCCCGCCGACGTTCATTACGGCCGAGCCGAAGCCATCCAACGACAACGAGGAGCCGTCCTCGACGCCGCCTACCAGACACATCCCGAACGGTTCGTCCATAAACCGCCAACACCACCGCCGCTCCCGCAGACCGCGTGGATCAACAAACCAGAGGAGGACACGCCGACCCAATGAAACAATGAACCGTCTGTCTCAAAAAGCTTGACAAGTTCCG
>JARGFH010000143.1 GCA_029210695.1 Acidimicrobiia bacterium | reverse complement strand
ATCAGTGGTGGACCCGACCAGGAGGGGGTCAAAATTCGAGCGGTGATAAAGGGTCAGTATTCACCCGGTGGCGACAGAATACACTTAGCACAGCCTCAGGGGATTGGTAGTTGATAGCCAGATTGGCTTGTGCCGCGTCTGCGAGGAAGTCCGGGTCCTGAAGGGTCATGGCAAAGGCCTTCTGAACCGCGGCGAGTCGTTCGGGTGGGACTCCCGGGGGCATCACGAATGGCCATGCAACAGCGGCCGGGGCCGCAACGACCTTGAGAAGTGCGAGGTCGTCTTCGCTCAATGCAAGGTCTTCAGCATGGGGGACACCTTCCAAGAACGGATTCCCTTCGGGCGTGTCACCGATCGTGACGAGGATTTTCATGCTCCCGTCTTCCATCAGATCGCGGAATGCCACCTCGAACGTGCTCGCCGTCCCGCAACCGCCGTCGACTTCTCCACGTTCCATTGCCAGGAGGATGGGGCCGCCACCCGAGTCATAACCCGAGATGATCTCGAAGTGGGAGCCGATGGCAGCGTTCAGCGCCGCAGGAGTGTCGTGGTTCCCAGAACCCGGCTGGGAAGCCCCGACGAGCAACGTCTCGCCGCCATCGATGAGCTGTTGAATGTCGGTGATGCCGGAGCTCTCAAGGGCGCCACAGGCGAGGTACGCACTGTCCACAGCCCCAATAACGCCAAACTCGAGGAAACTGAACTTCGCCTCCTCAATCCCCGTAGCCTCCGCAAGCATCATGTTCGCATGCGTCGTGCCGAAGAAAGTCCCGTCCTTCTCGTCGGTGTTGAAGAGTGCGATCGCGTTGATCATGGTCCCCGCACCCGGCCGTGCCTCAACGATGACTTCGGGGTTACCGGGGATGTATTGTCCGATGTACCTGCCCACCAACTCTGTGTAGGTATAGGCTCCACCGCCGACACCTCCACCACTCATGAGGTGTATGTCATTGTCCGAGTAGAAGGCCGCGACCTCGGCCTCCATGGCTTCATCTGGCGACGTAGTACTCGTAGTAGTGGTTGCTGGTTCGTCTCCGGGCTCAGTCGACGCAGTCGTCGCGGTGACTACTGGTTCGTCTGCAGGCGCGGTGGACGTTGTGGTATCTGACCCTTCGTCTGCGCCACATGCGGCCAGAACCAGTGCCAACGCGATAAGTAGTGCTGGCCAACGCTTGAGAAGCTTCATGAACTCCGACTCCCTCCGTTGTCAGTTCGGCGGTGGCTTCTGTCGAGGCCGACCTTGAATACCTAACTGATTCAGAATAGTTTACGATTACATCGATGGACCGTCAACCAGTACCCAGGATCAGGTCCAAGTCAGATCTTTACGTACCGAGAGCTGATGAACCGCCAGGGGTTTCGATCTGGTCCAAGCACTCCCCAACCGCCGCGCCGATCGGCCCATAGCCCGTGCACCTGCACAGATTCGATGACAGAGCCGCAGTGACCTCCCCCCGGCTCGGACGCGGAGACTGGCGTATCAGGGCCAACGCCTCCATGAGAAACCCCGGAGTGCAGAAACCACACTGCAATGCAGCGTGACGGACAAATGCTTTGACGCCGCTCGCTGAAATTCCCCAGGGTTGCTCATCGAAATTCCTCACCTTGGGTTGGGTTTGGATGCTAGTT
>JARGFH010000142.1 GCA_029210695.1 Acidimicrobiia bacterium | reverse complement strand
CATCCGCAACGCTTCAGCAGTAGCAACCATCCCCCAACACTACACCGGTTCGCCATTTCAGCGACAGACCACTAGGAGGGTGCACAGGGGCCAAATATCGTTGCCCAACGGCGGGTGCCGACCGGCAGGAGAGAATTCGAACAGCCTCCGCTGGGGTCGGGAGGGTTACCTACGACACTCCGGCGACGGCTTTGGCAGCAGCCACGGTGTCGGTGAAGTTGGTAACGGAGGCATTGAATGCGTCGAGTGCCGCCAGGCGCTCGGCCGATCCCTCGCTGTTGACCAGGCCGTCGAGCACGTTCTCCGCCGCCGTCTTGGCTGCGGTGGCGGCGGTCACGATCTTCTCGTGTTCGAGTGCGAGGTTGGCATCCCCGGCCGGTGGCGTTGCCGCGGCCACCTGATCTGCAAAGGCCGTTGTGTCGACGACCAGGGTTTCCAAGGCCGCCTTTGTGTCCGAGTAGTCCGCCGTACGACCGTCCCAAGCTGCGTTCACCGTGACCATCCGGATCCCGAGTTCTGCGAGGGCAAGGTCGAAGTTGTCAAGGCCGGCGGCATACGCCTGCACTTCAGGGCTCACGACCACCGGGAGGGTGGTCTCCGTCGAGGTGTCGGACGGTTCGCTCGTCGACGTCGTCGTCGAAGAAGAAGAAGCCTCGTTGTCGGGTACCGCGGGGACCGTATCGATGCTCTTGGTGAAGAGGTAGGTGAACCCGACCATTCCGACAATGATCAGGGGAAGGATCCACCGCCCCGGTCTGGGATCTGGATTTCGTGCCATCGGCAGTCCAACGATAGTCGACCGGTTTCGGGTTCCCGAACAATGCAGGCGGAAGTAGTCGCCGACGACCCCCTTGAACAGTTCGCCGTGGTGTCGTACGTTCGACAAGCCCCCGCATTTCCCTGGAGAGGCATCATGCGAGACGAGCTTCCCGAGACCGAGACCGAAACATATGAGCACATTCCGTGGAGTCAGCTCACACTGACAAACGAGACGGCAGATAGAGGCAAGTGGATGTACTTCGCCACCGCGCTCCTGGTAGCTGCGGCGATCGCCGCCGTCATCGCCCGCATGATCTGGCAACCCGAAGTGGCTGTTGCCGTGCCTTCCCTCATGTCGACGGTTCCATTGCCGGCTGTCACGATTCTGGACCCTCCTTCCGCTCCGGCGCTCTACTCGGAGGCAGACCTGCTGGCCGCCTTGCCTCCCCGTGACATCGAACAGAGCGTGGCGACAACCGCGGAGCGTTACGCACGTCAATGGGCAGAGGGCCGGTCCGACGACTCCTGGACCTATGTCGAATGGGTTGCGGTCGAATCCACCGAGGACGTAGGGGAGGGCCTCTTTCGGGTGCGCCTACTGATGCAGCTCCTTCATGGTGGCGAAGATGGCACCGTGCGATTGCCGGTCGAGGGGATAGAGGTGATGGTCCTGATCGATGAGGAGTCGGTGTCGGTCCTTGATCTGCCGAGTCCGGCCCGGGTGGGCACGGTGCCCGTGATCTCCCCGCCGGTTGATCCCACCGAGGTACCCGAGGCGGTTGCCTCCGCGGCTCTCGACGTTGTCTCCCCATGGGGGGTGGGAACCATCATCGGCGGAGGAGTGGCGGATGATCGCTGGCGTGTGGAGGTGGCAGTGGGATCTGACCGCGGTCTTGAGCGGGTCGTGGCCGTGTGGCTCAATCCGGACGGCTCACCCACCCACCCGATGCCGTAACAATGATCTCTGGCCCCCGGCAGCCCTATCGGCGCGGTAGAACCTACAGGGAGAGGCTCAGGACATCGTTGGCGGAAAGGCTCAGGACATCGTTGGCGTTTGATCACCCTGTCGGTCGTGTCGAG
>JARGFH010000141.1 GCA_029210695.1 Acidimicrobiia bacterium | reverse complement strand
CACCCCCGGAACGATCCCATGACACCCAACCACGACACCTTCCACCAGCGGAGGAACCACATCACACAGCGAAGGGAGCACCATCCATGACCGCCTACATCGACTACGCCCGCCTCCTCGTGGAGGTCGGGCTGACCCGTCTCGGGATCGACATCCAGGACGAGAAGGGAGCGATGTCGACCGAGGCCGCCGTGCTCACCGGCGTGCTGGTCGCCATCGCCATCGCCGCCGGTGTGATTCTGATCGCCAAGATGCGGTCAAACGCCGAAGCGATCCCCGACAACGTCACCCCACCCACACCCTGAACGGGATATGGACATGACGGTGACCGGACCGCACAGAACCGAACGCGGGCTGACCTCGACCGAACTGGCCGTGGTCATGCCGGTGATCATCGCCCTCGTCCTCGTCCCATTCCAGATCGCTCTCTGGTGGCACGCTCGCCAGGTCGCCGAAGCCGCCGCCCGCGAAGGACTCGACGCCGCCCAAGTAATCACGGCCACCGAAGAAGACGGCATACGCGCAGCCGAGTGGTTCCTCGACGCCGCCGGCAACCTCACCGACCCGGACGTATCGGTCACCAGAACCACCGACACGGTCACCGTTGCTGTGACCGGACGAGCACCACGCATCATCCCTGGCCTCGACTGGCAGGTCGCCGCGCATGCGTCCGGCCCGGTCGAACGCTTCATTCCTGAAGAGCCCGACCGATGATCCGCCACCCTTCCCGCCAAGACGGCGCCGTCTCGACCGAACTGGCCGTGCTCACCCCGTTGCTGATCGGGTTCGTACTGCTGGTCGTGTTCGCCGGTCGGGTCACCCAAGCCGAAGGTGACGTAGCCAACGCCGCCCAAGAAGCCGCCCGTGCCGCCTCCCTCACCGCCGGCCCACAGGCCGCCGACGAAGCCGCCGCCACCACCGTCTCGGCGAACCTCGCCGCAGCCACAGTGAGCTGCCGGCAGATCGAGGTAACCATCGACACCTCCGACTTCACGGCGGGGGGAAGGGTCGCCGTGACCGTCAGCTGCGACGCCGACTTCGCCGACCTGGCCATGCTCGCCGTTCCCGGGAGTCGCACGTTCTCATCGACGGCGGTCGAGATCATCGACGCCTACCGGGCCAATCAGGAGGCGACACCATGACCCGTCGACTCCACAACGAGAGGGGAGCGGTCTCCACCTTCCTGGCTGTGCTCGCCCTCGCCCTCCTCGCCGCAGCCGGACTCGTCGTCGACGGCGGCCGCAAGGTCAACACGCTCCGAGAGGCCAGCAACCTCGCCGACAACGCCGCCCGAGCCGGAGCCCAGGCCATCGACCTCGACACCCTCCGCACCGACGGTACCGTCCGGCTACTCCCCGGCGCCGCAGAGCAAGAAGCCCGCGACTACCTGACAGAGCTCGGGCACGCCGCCAGCGAGGTCACCGTCGCCGACGACACCATCACCGTGACCGTCGAACTCACCGTCGACCCAGTACTGCTTCCCACCGGCCCCATCACCGTCACCGCAACCGAGACCGCCGCGGCCATCACCGAGGAGCCATGATGCGACACGCCAAACACGCCATCAGCGGGCTCGCCGCCCTCATCGCCCTCGCACTCTTCACCATCGCCGTCCCGGCCGGGCTGACCGTCTACGTCGGCTGGCCCCTACCCACCAGCATCCCCAGCTTCGACCAGATCCAGCTCGCCCTGCGCAGCGGCATCGACCCCAACCTGATCATCAACACGCTGGCCGTCGTGGTCTGGGTCATCTGGGTGCAGCTTGCCATCGTCCTCACCGTCGAGACTGTCGCCGCGCTCCGAGGCCACACCGCACGCCGGCTCCCCGTCCTGCCCGGGCTCCAGCCAGCCGTCGCTCAACTCGTCGCCGCCATCACCCTCGCTGTAGCCACCCTCGGACCGATGCGAGCCCTACCAGCAGCAGCAACCCCGCTGGCCGCTTCCCTCATCGACGTGTCCGCTCAGCCGGTGCTGGACATCGATGAGGGGCAGTGGCAGCGAGCCGACGACCAACAACCGACCCGATCCGAGGCGCCAACATCGCACCCGACCTACCGAGTCCAACGCCA
>JARGFH010000140.1 GCA_029210695.1 Acidimicrobiia bacterium | reverse complement strand
CCACCCGGACCAGCCAGGATGCATCATGCACCCAGGACCCGGCAGTGATCAGCCACCGAAGTCACTTACATGTGCGGCCCCAACCTCGGCGTCCTGCGAGGTAGCGCTACGGCGATGAGGCCCGAGTGGTCTTCTCGCAGCAGGAAAGGGACCTTCTACTCTGGAGGTGTCTCGGAGGGGGGGGTATGTTTGCACGAAAGAACTAGTCATCAAGGACAGATGACTGCGCCGGGAAGGGGAAACGATGAGCAAAGCATCATCCATGGTTCTACTTCGTGTCGGTTATTCTCGATGGAGGGCGGTGGCCTTGCTAACGGCCCTCCTCGTGGGGATTCCGACCGCAACAGCACTCGCACACGGTTTCGGGACTTCAGCGAACCCCGACCACTACGTTGCTGACAGCTCGTACCACACATGGGCGGAGACAGAGAGCTCGGATGGTGAGTATTACGCAATGATCGGCTCGTGGCTTGCCGCGATTAACGGGCAACTCCGAGATCGAACCGATATGAGCGTCGGACAACAGACCTACAACACAAACACGGACGTCTATTGGTATGTGACGCCGTCAGTTGGCACTGCCGACGCAACCTGCGTCGATTTCTCTTCGTCGCTCGTCTGCAATCAGGTGAGGGTTCGATTCAACACTACCTGGGCCTACACCTATTCGTCGGCCCAGCGGCAACAGGGTGCTTGTCATGAGATTGGCCACTCGGTGGGGTTTGACGACTCGCAGCCTGAGAACAACACAGGCTGCATGAGTGGAGGCGGCCAGGGCGTGCTCTCATCGCACGAAATCGGCCACATCAACGCACAGTACTGACAGCAACCAGGAGAGCCCTGATGCGCACACTATCAACTCGATCGATTCTGGCTGTATGCCTTGTGGCTGTTGCAGGAGTGAGCTGTGGCACAACAGAAGGCACTGACACCGTCGGATCGTCAACGGTGAATGACCTGCCAGTTACCAACTCAGAGGTAAATGAGACACCGTACGACAATATCGCAAGTCTGACCGACGCTTCGGATCTCGTCATAGTTGGTGAGGTCTTGGCGGTCAGGTCCATTGGAACACCGGACGAGGCTGAGGATCCACACGCGTCCGAGTATTTCATGGTCACAGTGCAACCCGAGAAGACCCTCAAGGGCACGGCTCCGTCCGCCGTCACAATCGCATGGGAAGGATTCATAACCGATGGGTCCGGAAATCGAACCCTCCGCGTTGAGCGGAGTGGCGTTGGCATGCCCGAGCTCGGCATGCGGGTCCTGCTCTATCTCCTCGAGGAGTCCAGGGAGCGCAGTGATTTCTTCGGTGGAGAGATCAGTCATCGGCTCAACACTCTTGACGGGATCCTGTTTGTCGGCGCCGACGGTCGGCTCACCACCCCTTTGCATGGTGAGAACCGACCAGCGCATCAACTCTCGGGCAGCAAGGTGGATGAGATCGGATCGCTGTCAGAAGCGTCGGGCTGAAACATTGCGTTCTGGTACCCGATCGCCAAATCGGGTACCAGATCGAGCATTTCGCCGAGTGTCCGGGATCGATGCCTGTTTGTTTGTCAAGGGGTGTTTTGGGGCGCGGTTGGGTGTCTCGGCTGAACCGAGGTGCTTGGTGACGCGTAGGCTTAGGAACGGCTCGGGGTGGCTGCGCTGAAGAGCCGGTGATCAGGATGGAATACCGGCCACGCAAGCGTCAGAGACGTTCCTGGGTGCCCCCCGGGCCCTACTGGTTGTTGCGTTGTTGGTCGGTTTGGAGATGGCGGTAGACGACGTCGGAGAGGCGCCGTTTCAACGCCCGGATCGCTTCCTTGGGTGTTTTGCCCTCTTCGAGTTTGCGTTCGTAGAAGATGCGGCCCTCGGTGTTGGGGTGACGCAGCTGGCGAAGCACCAGTAGGTTTCGTGACAGCTGTCCCGAACGGTGGCTACCTCCTGGGAGGTGGCAGATTCGAATCCGGCCACGTCGGCACCTACATCACCACCGACCAGCAAACCACAAGCGGGCTCCTCGTCATCGACCCACAAACACTCGAAATCATTGAAACTCACGACGTAAACGTGGCATGGGCGCAGTACCTTCAGCCAACCGCCAACGGAGACGCCATCTACATCGACGGTGGAACCCAAGGCACCCTGCGCTTTGACCCCATCTCCGGGACCCTCACCGAAATCGACACAACCACACCATGGGAAGCAGCCCTCATCGAACACGGGCTGTCCTACACCCGCAACGCGAACTAACCGACCGAGATGAATCGCCCTGGGAGAGTTGGAGACTCCGGAGCTTGGAAGCGAGGATGGAGTTATGGATTATCAGGGTGATGGGAC
>JARGFH010000139.1 GCA_029210695.1 Acidimicrobiia bacterium | reverse complement strand
CAAAGCCACCCCGGGCCAACCCCCAGCCTACGCCCACACCACCGAGCTTGCCGATCCGGCAAGGCACTCCACCGCGCACAAAACACCCCTTGACAACCAAACAGGCCTCGCTCTGCTCGGTTTGGCGTGAGGTGCGTTCCTGTCCGGGATTGGTTGTTCGGGGTCGAATGGTCCTGCCTTGGTGACGTCATCCTTTGGCCGGATAGGACGGCTGAAGGTTGGCTACCTGCGGTCGTCGCTTGAGGCTGAGGTAGGCAGCGGTTGCGAAGTAGATGAGGGCAGCCCCCCCGATTAGCGCTTCTCCGGTCAACCGCAGGGCGAGGGCCATCGTGAGATGGGCGATCGGGACGATCGCTACTGCTCCCAGCCCGCGCACGAACCATACGAGTACAACGGCGACGATCACCAGGATCACTGTGGAGGCCCTCACGGTTTCGTTCCACCACAGAGTGCTGTAGGACTCACCCAACCGCACGACGCCCGCGAGAAGGCTGAATGCGATCGTGGCCATCGCGGAGGCGAGCGCGAACGCCCACACAGGGGCGGCGGAGTGGCGCGCCACAAGCGCATACCCGATGAGAGCGAGACCCAACCACCGGAACTCGTACCAAAGCGACGAGGGAAACCCCCAATACGGATCGGAGTTCCACAGCGCGGTCAGGGCAACCCCGGCTGCACCGGCGACGGCTGCCATCCATATGCTCCGTCGAGCGAGCACCACGGCTATCAACAGCAGCACAGCTCCCAGTAGCGCCGCCCAATAACCGGTGGCGAACTCGGCAACGGAACTCGACTCGCTCGCGCCGACGAGCGGACGGACAAAAGCCCCAGCACCCAAGAGCCCACCCAGCCAGATCGCCGCACCCCAAGCAGTGACCGCCAAGAGAGGCATCTTGGTTCCGCTGTGTCGCGCCGTCATGCCGACACCGGCGCGCACCAGCGCTACGGACTCTCGGACACCAGACCAGAACCCGTCTGGTGAAGTTGTCAGTACCGCCTCGACAATCTCGTTCTCGTGCTCGACGCGATACTCCTGCGGGAAGGCACGGACAACGATTCGAAACCACAACTCGCGATTGGTCATGCCGAGCCCCCGACCGCTGGGATCACCGAATGGGACGCCAGACTCCGTCGTGCGGCCCGAACGTCGGCTTCGAGGACCGCCATCTCGGTGCTGAGCACTTCTCGCCCGTGGTCGGTGAGCCGGTAGTAACGGCGGAGTCGACCGTTCTCGACTTCTTGCCGGTCCTCCACGATCGCGCCCTCCGATTCGAGACGCTCCAGCGCTCCGTAGAGGGTCCCGACCGCCAACCTCACCGAACCCGCCGAGAGCTCCTCTACCACCCGGAGGATGCCGTAGCCATGCATGGGGCGACTCGCGAGAGCGGTCAGGATGAGCCGAGTAGGCCGACGCAGAGACTTCATGACCCGTAATATATCGGTTTCCGAAATATCCTTCAACTCAAACGGAGTTCCGGTGCCGCGGCACATCGAAACAAGCCACAGTTTGCACGGCCGCACATATCGCTCACAGCATCGAGCGATATCGGACACCCTCCAGCGAGAGATATCCGGCAGGGTGATGATGTGGGGGCCTGATCGGAGGGTCCACCGTTGCCGGCGGTTGGACGGTTACGGTCGGGTGGTCTCCGGGGATCGGGCCTGACCAACGAACCGGCTGACACCTGTTTGGTTGTCTTGCGAATGACGCGTCGGTCAGATCCCTGGGGGCCCCGGCACTCACCGGTCGGGCGGTGGACACAGTGCGCCTTTTAGCCGAGGCGTTCTGATCCAGTTCCGCCGTTCCGGCAAGTGCGTGCCACCCCTTGCCCATTTAGCGATAGAAAGGGATGGCAACGTGATCATGGTAGAGACAGAGCGTGTTGTGACTGGTGGGGTGGATACCCATCTGGATGTTCATGTGGCAGCGGCGTTGGACCCGATTGGGGGCCTGTTCGGAGTGGCGTCATTTGATACCACCCGGGCAGGGTATGAGGCACTGTTGGCCTGGTTGAGCGGATTCGGTGTCCCCCATCGGGTCGGGGTGGAGGGCACTGGATCCTATGGGGCTGGTTTGGCCCAGTTCTTGATGGAACACGACGTGGAGGTGATCGAGGTTGACCGCCCCAACCGGCAAGCGCGATCGCGCACCGGCAAATCCGACCCCGTCGATGCCATAGAAGCTGCTCGGGCGGCCCTGTCGGGTCGGGCAACCGGGTTGGCTAAGACCAAGGACGGGCCGGTGGAAGCCATCCGGGCGCTGCTGGTAGCGCGCCGGTCGGCGCGTAATCATCGCATCTCCACCTTGGTGCAGATGCGCCACCTGGTGTTCACCGCTCCCCAGGAACTTCGGGCCTGTCAGGGATTCTGTGTAAGTGGGTGGCGGTGGTCATTTAGACGATGTTGATTCGTCCGGGAAAGTAGATGG
>JARGFH010000138.1 GCA_029210695.1 Acidimicrobiia bacterium | reverse complement strand
GCTATTTGATGACCGGGGTAGGCAGTGCCACGAACCCTGCCACAGCGGGGATCGTCCGGCAGGAGACCAAGTCACCACATCCGCGACGGACCACTAGCAGCTTTTTTGATTGTCGATGTATGTCGAATGTATGCATACGTGTCGTGTCGTCGGATGTCGCGTCGTACCGGATGACCCCGAAACTCCAGGAAAGTCCCTGCAAGACGGCACGAGGCGGCACTTGCCACCACCAGGAGAACGTGTCTGATTCTGCCTACGGATCAGAAGGTTGGGGGTTCGAGTCCCTCCGGGCGTGCTAGTGAAGCCCCTGTGTTTGCAGGGGCTTTCTGTCATCTTCCCCCGAGTTCTATTCCGCGTGACCGGTCTCTGGGCCGCGGCTGGGCCGCGAGACTTCGAGCCCGGATGTCGGTGAGCCGTCTAACGAGGTCGTCCACGTCGGAGGGGACAGGTGGGCAAAGCGGTCCATGGTCACCGAGATCGACGAGTGGCCGAGGTGCTCCTGAACGGCTTTGGGGTTGGCGCCGGCGGGCGATGAGGAGGCTGGCGCAGGTGTGGCGTTAACCGTGAATCCTGAGGCTTTCCGGTAGTCCGGCCCGCTCGACTGTTGAGTACCAGACCTGCCGCCGGAAGTTGCTGTTGCGAAGTGGCGCACCAGCGGTGGGGTGAACACCAGTGCGTCGGGTTCGTGGGGCACGTGTTGGTCGAGGTGTTCGCTGAGAAGGTCGCGAAGGATTGCAGCGGCTTGGGCGATCTGGGCGGCCTTCTATTGCCGTCGCCGAAGAGCACCCTGCTCTTCCAGGCAGGCGTCTCGGTCTCACTGACACCGGTAACCTGGAGTCGATTCCAGGTGAGAGGACCGACCATGGCGACAACACTGACACCGTCGCAAATGGCGACGCACGTGGACCTGTCGCTGGACACACTTCGCTATTACAAGCGGGCGGGCTTCATGCCTCGGGTGCAACGGCTCCCCAACGGGCACCGACGCTACGGCGAGTCCGACATCGAATGGCTAGAGCTGGTGAAGTGCCTGCGGGAGAAGGGCATCCCGGTTCGGCACATACAGCGCTGCGCCGAACTGTCCTTCACGGGCGACGAGGCCATTCCCGAGCGGGTGCTGCTGCTCCATGAGCACCGCACCAACGTCGTGGCCCGAACCGCTGAGCTGCAAAGCAATCTGGAACACCTCGACTGGAAACTGGCCTACCACGCCGACACCTTCGGTGTCACCGCGGGAGAAGCCACCCCATGACTGACCCGCGGTACAGCGGCGATATCGAGACCAGTCCGACGGGTGTTGGCGGCTGGGCGATCGGCGATCCCTTGCGTCTTCCGGCGCGTGGGGTGGACGTCGCTGTGGCGGTCGTTGTCTTCGGCGCCAGTGTCGTGAACGTCGCTGCCCAGGATGCGGCGGGGATCTCGGAGATCCCCGTTGCCGGGTTTCTCATGCTGGCCATCGGCAGCGTCGCTCTGTTCTGGCGGCGCAGCCGGTCCCCAACCGTGTTGGGGGTTGTGCTCGCAATGACGGTCGCCTGGACGGCGTTCGGCTATCCGGGCAATCCGGTATTTCACATCCTGGTGTCGCTGTATGCGGTTGGTCGGTACTTCCCGGAGGGGAGGATCAGCCTGGCGGCGCTGGCCGTCGCACTCGCCATTGTCGGTTTCGTCCAGGTGACCGATGGCGACACTGTCACTGAGGTAGTCACGGCACTGGTTGTGACGACGCTGCCGTGGTACGTGGGGCGTCGGATCCGAATCCGACGCCACGTCGCTCGGGAGCGTACCGAGTATCTGGAATCGAAGCGGGCCACCGAGGCCCAGCGAGTCATCGCCGACGCCCGCGCCGGCATTGCCCGTGAGCTCCACGACGTTGTTGCACATAACGTGAGCGTGATGACCGTGCAGGCGAGTGTCGCCCGACTCGTGGTTGCGGACGATCCCGAACAAGCTCAGGGGGCGATTCGTGCAATAGAGGAAGCTGGACGTAGGGCGCTCGATGAACTCCGCCATCTTCTCGGTGTGCTTCGTCCCGAGACAGCATCCGGCGAGCTCGGTCCCCAACCGGCCCTGAGCCAGCTTCACGAACTCGTGGATCAACTGAGACACACCGGGATGAGCGTCTCGTTGGCCGCAGATGTACCGTCCGAGCTTCCCGTCAGGGTGGATCTGTTTGCGTATCGCATTGTCCAAGAAGCACTCACCAACGTGCTCAAGCACGGCGGTGTCGACGCCACGGCACAGGTGCGCGTTGAAGAATCCGATGGTCACCTCGACATTGAAGTGACCGACACGGGGACGGCCCCAAACACGCTGCCGGGATCGGGCCAGGGGATCGTGGGCATGCAAGAACGCGCTCTCCTGCTAGGTGGCTGCCGAAAAAGTTGGTGGTTGTGGGTCGGGGGTGCTCGCGTTCGGGGTCGTTTTCGGTCACACTGGAG
>JARGFH010000137.1 GCA_029210695.1 Acidimicrobiia bacterium | reverse complement strand
CCACAACATGCCTCCTCGCACGATCAGAGGAACGATGTCATGGCGGAACAGAGGAACGATGTCCTGGCGGTTCCCCCATAAGCCATAGGCAATTGGCAATTGGCAATTGGCAATTGGCACCTTGCCATACGCACCATTGCAGTAAGCAGTAGGCAGTGGAGCGGCGGGCTATCGCGGAAGCGGGGGTCTGCCTCGCCATACGAGGAGGCCCCAGAACACCGCTCCGACCGTCACTCCGACCACCGTCACGGGAGCCGGGCCGATGCCGACCCTGCTCAGGAAACCTTCCAGCAATCCGGCCAATACCAGCCAGGGAATGGTGCCCAGCACGATTTGGACGGACGCCCGCGCTTCAATCACCAAAGACTTCCGGCGGGTCACACGGCCGGGGCGGAGTATGGAACGACCGAGCGACAAACCCGCCGCCCCCGCCACGACTATGCAGCTCAATTCGAGGATGCCATGACCGGCCAGTGCGGCAACGAGAAGATCTCCGTTCCCGGCCTCCACCCCCAACCCGGCCACGGCGCCGAGAATCAGACCGTTCTGGAAGAGCACCCAACCGGTGCCGACTCCCCAGAAGATGCCGAGCGCAAAGGCGAGGAGCGTCACCTGGATGTTGTTCACGAAGACGAACGTCGAGAACCCGGCGAGACCGAGCGTCGACAGGCCCATATCCGTCCCTTCCGGTCGCGACTCGGTAACCCACAGGAAACCTGCCGGAACCACGGCCCGTGCCGTTTCGGGCTCGGCAAGCGCCCAGGCCGACGCCAGAATTGCCGGGGCGAACAACACAACCCCCGCCAGCACCAGCATCGAAGAGCGCTCAGTCAGCAACCTCCAGTAGGTGCGGTTGAAGAACTCGCGCACCGTCTGCCGGCGATTGCCTCCCTCGTACACGGAGTGCCTGGACCTGCCGACGAGGTCCTCCAGCCGGCCGACGATCGGATCGCGCGGGAATCTCCTCCGCGCCAGGGCGAGGTCGGCCGTCGTGCTCCGGTAGAGCGACCCGAGTCTCAAGAGAGCGCCGGGATCGAGCTTCTCCGGACGGGTCCCTGCTTGCTCAACGAGCCCGGCAAGTTCGCCCCATCGAGCGCTGCGTTCATCGACGAACCGTTTAAGGTTCATGCCGTGGAACTCGACGATCGCATCACCATCCAAACTCCCGAGGGTGTCACGCTGGAGCTGACGCTAGCGGGTCTCGGCTCCAGGGCCGCCGCCAGCCTCCTCGACACGATCATCAAGGGCTTCGTGCTTCTGGTGGTTCTCATCTTCAGCTGGTTCCTCTCCGGACTGGGAGAGGATGGCTCAGCTCTGGCAACCGCGTTCGTATGGATCGTGTTCTTCTCGCTGTTCTTTGTGTACGACATCGCCTTCGAAACCTTGAACTCGGGACGAACACCCGGGAAACAGGCGACCGGCATACGCGTCGTCACCGTCGGGGGCGGTCCCGTTGGGTTCACCACCAGCGCCATTCGGAACATCATTCGCATCGTCGACCTCCTGCCGGGCGTCTACTTCATCGGAATCATCGCCATCGCCACCACCGCCAAACACCAGCGCCTCGGAGATATCGCGGCCTCGACGGTCGTGATCCGCGATCGGCGCGGGGCGAGAAACACCGGCACCCTCCTCGAGGACATACCGGCAACGACTGGCCCGGCCTGGGACGTGAGCGGAGTCACCTCCGCGGAAGTGGCCGTCGTTCGCCAGTTCCTCGAACGCCGCGACGAACTCGACCCGGACACACGGCGCAGAATCGCAGCAACGATCGCCGACCCTTTACGCGCCAGGGTGTTCGGACCGGATGCCGGCGTCGACTCCGAGCGCTTCCTGGAACGTCTCTCTGCGGAGAAAGCAAGTCGGGGATGAGAAATCTCGAGCCTGGCTAGGCTTCAAAGGAGACACCTTCGAGGAGCCAAATGATCGCCGAACCCGAACAGCCGCTGCATCCGGAAGTCGTGGAGACGCCGGAGTCAACCGTGGAGGCCAAGGAAGAGAGCTTCGTCACACACCCGACGAAGCTGATCCGCCTGGCCTCGATGACGCGAGCGATGCTGGACGAGGTGCGCCAGGCGCCGCTCGACGAAGCAGGACGCCGCAGGCTGCTGGACGTCCACCAGCGAACGCTGGCCGAACTCGAAGACGTGCTGTCCGAAGACCTCCGCGAGGAATTCAACGACATCTTTGTTCCCATTCACACCGAAACTCCGAGCGAGTCGGAGTTGCGGATCGCCCAAGCACAGTTGATCGGATGGCTCGAAGGGCTGTTCCACGGCATCCAGGCCTCGTTGTTCAGCCAGCAACTGGCCACCCGGGCGCAACTACAGCAGATTCAACAGCAGCCGGCATTGCCGCCGGTCGAGGACAAGGACGAGTTCCCCGGGGTGTATCTCTAGGTGGCTGCCGAAAAAGTTGGTGGTTGTGGGTCGGGGGTGCTCGCGTTCGAGGTCGTTTTCGGTCACACTGG
>JARGFH010000136.1 GCA_029210695.1 Acidimicrobiia bacterium | reverse complement strand
CACCGTGGCCATCACCAGTCTCCAAGAGCACCAACCGGCGCTCCCACCCGAAGGTAAACCACTGACAAGTTGCCCGGTGTCTCCTGGTCGACCGTTCGGGAGTGTCCGGATGCTGAGTCTCGCCAAGGCCCACAAGGACTACTACCTCCAGAAACTGGGCGAGATCACACCCAGGGAGGACTACTACCTGCGAGGTGGAACCGCCACGGGTCGTTGGCACGGCAGCGGCGCTGCCGAACAGGACCTAGCGGGAACCGTGTCGGCGGAGGGTCTGGTCCGTTTGTTTGATGGTCAGCACCCGGCGACGGGGGAGCAGCTGGGGCGGCAGCTTCGCAAGGACGGGGTGGCGGCGTGGGATTTGACGTTCTCGGCGGACAAGTCGGTGTCGCTGTTGTGGGCCTTCGGGGACGATGAGGTCCGCCGCCACGTGGTCGAGGCGTTCGAGGAAGCCACCGCCGAGGCGGTCGCCTATCTGGAGTCGGTGGCTTCCTCGACCCGGGGAGCATCCCGGGTGCCCGTCACCGACCGCGACGGCAACCCAATCCTCGACGAGGACGGGACGACCCGTCAGCGGGTCGAGACCTGGTCGATCCGGACCACCGGGTATGTGGCGGCGTGGTTCACCGAGTTCACGAGTCGCAGCGACGACCCCCAGCTCCACACCCACGTGGTGGTGGGCAACCGGGTCGAGGGTGTCGACGGCGTTTGGCGGGCCATCGACGGGCGACTCTTGTACCGGCATCAGCTCGACGCTGGATACCTTCACGAAGCCGAACTCAGGGCCCGATTGACCGAGCGTCTCGGTGTTCGCTGGCAGCCCGTTCGCAACGGGATGGCCGATATCGAAGGCTTCACCCGCGCCCAAATCACTGCCTTCTCCCAGCGGCGGCAGGAGATCGAGGCATGGCGGGACTCTCATGGCTTTGCCGACACCCCCGCTGCCAACGAAGCCGCCACCCTGGCGACCCGTACACCGAAGCAAGAACACCCGGTCGATGTTCTGATGCCGGCCTGGCTGGAGCGGGGCACCGAGGTCGGGCTGACCCCAGTATCGGTGGTTGCGTTGCTTGAGCGGGGGCGTGAGGTCGAAGTGCCTGAGCGCGGACCGGTATTCGATCGTATGGCGTCGGCCGAGGGGCTCACTGCTCAGGCATCGACCTTCGGGCGTGCGGACGTGGTCGCAGCCGCCGCAGAGGCGTTGCCAGACGGCGGACGCCGAGCCCAGATCGAGGGCCTCGCCGACACGTTCCTGCACCGTGCTGACGTGATCCCGATCCTCCCCACCCATCCCACAACAGATCCGCTGAGTGACTTGCCGCTCGACCTCGAACCGTCCGAACTCGAACGCCTCCTCGAGGTCGTCAACTCGGCCAATGCTCCCATCATGCGACGCGCGAACGGCGACACGTTCCCGGGACTGGTCAACGAACGCCGCTACACAACCACCGAACTCCTCACCATCGAACAGCGGATCATCGACCGCGCCCAGAACGGCATCGCAGCCGAACGATGGACCGCCCCTGAGGCGCAAGTCGAAGCCGCCCTCGCAACTCAACCAAACCTCACCAAAGGGCAGCAGGCGATGATGCGCCACTTCGCCACATCCGGAAACACCATCGACATTGGCGTTGGAGCGGCCGGGACCGGCAAGACAACCGTCATGGCCGTCATCGAGGAACTCGCCACCGAAACAGGAACCCCCGTCTTTGGAACGGCGCTGGCCGCCCGAGCAGCCGCCGGCTTCGAAACCGCCACCGGCATCCCCTCCGCCACCATCACCCGCTTCCTATGGGAAACCAAGGCCGCCTGTGGTCTCCCAACCGGTGCCATCGTCGTCGTCGACGAGGCAGGCATGGTCGGCAGCCGCCAGCTCGCCGAGGTCTCCGACCTGGTCGAAGCAGCATCCGGCAAGCTCATCCTGATCGGCGACCACCACCAGCTCGCCGAGATCGACGCCGGCGGCCTATTCGCTGCACTGACGGCTCGCCTGACGGCTATCGAGCTGACCGAGAACGTCCGCCAGGACCAGGAATGGGAACGCACCGCCCTGGCCGAGCTTCGGCACGGCTCGATCTCCCGGGCGGTGGCCATGTATGACCGGCGCGGACTGATCAACGTAGCCACCACCACCGATGACACCATCACCCAAGCCGTCGACGCCTGGTACCGAGACGTCGAAGATGCCGGTGACCCTGCCCAGGTGCTTCTCATCGGGCACCGCAACACCACCGTCGATCAGCTCAACCAGCAGGCCCGCGCCCGTATCGCTGAAGCCGGATTGCTCCACGGACCTACGGTGAACGCCGGCGATCGTATCTTCCAGGCAGGAGACAGAGCCGTGTGCCTCAAGAACCGATCCCGGCTGGGAGTCCTCAACGGCGACCTCGCAACCGTCACGGCCGTGGATACGGAACGGCGCACGATCACGCTCAGACTCGACCGCACCAACAACGTCGTGACCGTTCCGCATTGGTACATCGACGAAGGCAACCTCGACTGGGGCTACGCCCTCACCGGCCACAAGGCCCAAGGCGCAACCGCACGGCGTGCCCACACCGTCGCGGGTGACGGCGTTGACCGAGAATGGCTCTATGAATCGTTCTGGGAGAGTTGGAGACTCCGGAGCTTGGAAGCGAGGATGGAGTTATGGATTATCAGGGTGATGGGACGAGACGTCG
>JARGFH010000135.1 GCA_029210695.1 Acidimicrobiia bacterium | reverse complement strand
CGCCGGACCTGACCGAACCCCAACCCGGTCCCATCACACTGGCGAACCGGTGGTCCCATCAAGCTGGCGAGCGACAGCAGCAGGAACGAGGGCCCACATCCCGATGGCCGCGATCGCCGCTCCCATACCTACGGCGTTGTCAACTCCCGAGACGACGTTGGCGAGGGTGTTAGGTATCCACGATGCGGTCTCGCTGACCGCTTGTATGGCTAGCGGCGGCAAGATGATCAGCAGCACGATGGTGCCGGTGACCGCACCGCCCGTATTGCGGACGAGGGCGCCAATCCCAGCGCCGAGCACAGCACCGGCGCCTCCTGCGAATGTCGATGCCGCGAGGACCTGCGCCAGATCAGCGAGAGAGACCATGAACCCGTAGTCAGTCGCGGTGAGCCCCACTGCGACCGAACCGGCGCTGAGGCCAGCACCTACGAGTCCGAGCATGCAGCCGGCCACGAAGACCGCCGCGAGTTGCCCGAAGACGGCTTGGGGGCGGCGGGGTGTGGTCAGGAAGGTGAGAACAACGGTACCGTGACCGTATTCGCGAGCAACAGCCATGGCGCCGAATAACGCGGCAATTATGAGGGCGTTGGCAGCGAAGGCCATCAGTGACTGCTGGTCTGCCGCGGTCGAGATGAAGGTCTTGCTGCCATCCATGTCGGTGCCAAACGCCACCGCGGTGGCGTTCGCCGCGCCGATCACTACAAGCACGGCGAGAAAGGCCAATGGCATCTTCGTGCTGGTCAGCTTGCGGATTTCGGCCCGGATGGTTCGAAGCGTGTTCATGATTACTCCTTCGTGTTGGACTGGGGTGTGCCGCCAGCCGTATCTCCGGTCCAAGCGAAGAAACGATCCTCTAGCGAGTCGTTGTGGCGTGACAGTTCATGCAGAGCGATGCCGGCGCGGAAGGCCTGTTCCCCGATCTCGTCGAGGGAGAGGCCACGGACCACGAGGGTGTCGGGTTGTCCGGATTCGACGACGCCACCTGCTGCTTCGAGGGTGACTTGTAGAGCCTCCGACGAGGCGGCCCGGACGAGGGATGCGGATTGCCGCAGCTCGTCCAGCGACCCCTGGGTCACCAATCGGCCCTGGTTGATGACGACGACATCGTCGGCGAGTTGTTCCACCTCGCCGAGTAGATGACTGGAGACGAACACCGTGTTGCCTTCCGCGGCCCGCGACCGCAGCAGATTCCGCAAGGTGCGGATTCCTTGCGGATCCAAGCCGTTGCCGGGCTCATCGAGAACGAGCACCGGTGGATCGCACAGCAGTGCGGCGGCAAGTCCTAGACGCTGTTTCATGCCGAGCGAGTACGCACCAGCACGTCGGTTCGCTGCGCCACCGAGCTCCACGAGTTCGAGGACCTCGTCTACCCGTTCCAGGGGCGTATCGGTGGCGTCCGCCAGAATCCGGAGATGGTTTCGTCCGCTTCGTCCGGGATGGAACGCATCAGCCTCGACGCTGGCACCCACCGTTCCGGTGGGGTCGGCAAGCTCGCCGTAGGCCATGCCGTCGATGGTGGCCTGACCTGCCGTTGGCGAGGCCAGACCCAGCAGGATCTTCATCGTCGTGGACTTGCCCGCACCGTTCGGCCCGAGAAAACCCGTCACCCGTCCAGGCTTGACGACAAACGATAGGTCGTCGACTACGGCCGCACCGCCCCCGTAGCTCTTGGTGACGTGCTCGATGGTGATGGGATATGACCGAGGTGCCGTCCTGGTCTTCTGATCGGATAGCTGCTGCATTTCCTCTCCTTGGGTCGTTACATCCAAGGTATCTGGGAGGGGGGGTAACTGTCTTCAGCCAACGGAGGGATTCCCGGCCCCGCCGTTCGGGGGAAGATTCTTGGTGCCGGCTATCCCGGCATCCGCCAAATGGGGGAGTTGGATCAGAACCCGATATCGCTGTCGCCGGGTTTGACCAGCCCGCTCTCATAGGCGAACGCGACCGCTTGGGCGCGGTTGTTGAGCCCGAGTTTGGTGAGGACGCTGGAGACATGTGACTTGACGGTTGCCGCACCTACGAACAGGTCCTCTGCGATCTCGATGTTGCTTGATCCGGCGGCGACGGCCATGAGGACCTCCCGCTCCCGGCTGGTGAGCCGGTCGAGACGAGAAACCGCCGATGAGTCGAGAGACGGCGGTGCGGCGAACCGGCTGATCAGACGTCTTGTGACCGATGGCGCCAGCAAAGCTCCTCCATCGGCCACGGTGCGAACCGCTGCCACCAGATCCTCAGGCGAGATGTCCTTGAGGACGAACCCGCTGGCTCCTGCCCGGAGAGCCTCATACACGTACTCGTCCGGATCAAAGGTGGTGAGAATCAACACCTTCACTTCCCAATCGGCGGCGTCAATAATGGCCTCGGTGGCGGCGAGGCCATCCATCCCGGGCATACGGATGTCCATAAGAATCACATCTGGCCGATGAGTGCGGGCCATCTCGATCGCGGCTGCTCCGTCACCGGCTTCGCCGACTACCTCAATGTCCTCTTGCAGGCCGAGCATCACGGCGAACCCGCCACGCAGGAGAGCCTGATCATCGACGACGGCAACCTTGATGCTCACTGTTCTCCAATCGGCAATCGTGCAACGACCCGGAACCCGCCGCCGAGCCGTGGCCCGGCATCGAAGGTACCGCCTAGGTGGCTGCCGAAAAAGTGGCTTTCGGTGAGGTTGGTTGGCGGCGGGCCAGTCGTGGGTGATGCCGGAGACCA
>JARGFH010000134.1 GCA_029210695.1 Acidimicrobiia bacterium | reverse complement strand
CTGTGGACCCGGTTCCTGCTGGTGATCTTCTTCATGGCCGTCATGGCGGTGGGCCGCCGCCAGCTCCTCGACATCTCGTCGCGGTTCGCCGATTCCACCCTGCAACGTCTCGAAGGCGGCCAGATCGGTGGGGCGCACGGTGCCACCTGGGTCCGCCCCTACCAGGCTGGCGGGATCACCGGCCTCGGCGTCACACACACCGTCAGGCAAACCACAGCCGACATCCCCGCTCGGCCCCGCAGGAAGCAAGGTCAAGCCCCGGCACTGGCAGGCGCCGCGTGGCGGCAGGCTCAGCGGAGGACCTCAGTGTGAGCTGGCACGTCGTCGCCAAGGTCGCGGTCAGTGTCGCCAAGCGAAAGCTCGCCGAGAAGGCCGCCGAGCGCAGCATGAATCTCGGACTCAAACGGGTCATCATCGGTGTCGGGATCGTCTCGGTACCCGCAGCGCTGATCCTCCTCGTGCTCGCCCTCGGTTTGGCGGCCGTCGTCGCCGGTGGACCTGCGGCCGCTGCGGGCGGGGCGCTCGGCATCCGCCCGGTGATGTTCTCCGCGTATGTCGCCGCCGAGAGCAATGCCCCGAGCGTCGCCGAAGGCTGTGTCGTCGACTGGCCGATCATCGCCGGCATCTGGAAGGTCGAATCCAACCACGCCACCTACCGGGGCCGCACCGTCACCCCCGACGGCATCGTCACCCCTCCGCTGTACGGGATCACCCTGGACGGCTCCGAGCCCGACACCGCCACCGTCCCCGACACCGACGACGGCCTCCTCGACGGCGACCCGACCTGGGACCGAGCTGTCGGTCCCGCGCAATTCCTCCCCGGATCGTGGCGTGCCTTCGGACAGGACGGCAACGCCGACGGCACCAAGGATCCGCAGAACGTGTTCGACGCCGCGCTCGCCACCGTCGCCCACCTTTGTCTCACCGCCCCCGGCGACTACACCAACCCCGACGACCTCGCCGGAGCGCTCCTCCGATACAACAATTCGGCCGAATACGTAGCCACCGTCGCCGGCTGGATCGACTACTACCGGTCCTTCCAATTCACCGGCGGTGTCGTCCTCGCCAACGGCCTGTACGCCTTCCCGCTGCCCGTCAGCACAGTGACCGTCGACGAGATCCGCAGGAGTCACCACGACTACCCCGCCTCTGACCTCGGCGTACCCGAAGGCACACCCGTCTACGCCGCCCACCCCGGCACCGTCAGCAACGTCTACGAGCCATGCTCCTCCTGCAAGTGCGGCTGGGGAGTCACGATCACCGGTCTCGATAGCCATCGCTACACCTACTGCCACGGCACCCAAGTCAACATCGAGCCCGGAGCCGAGGTCACACCTGGACAGCTGATCATGACGTCGGGCAACACCGGCAACTCCGAAGCCCCGCACCTCCACCTCCAGATCCGCAACCCCGACGGTGCACTCATCTGCCCACAACCCCTCCTCGAAGCCTGGTGGAACGGGATCGGGCTCAACCCCGCCACTGCACCCACGAGCGGCTGCACCCACTGACAGGAACCCACATATGACACCCGTCCAACCCCAGCCGGTCGACCCGACCGAGATTCTCAGCAGGCAGCGGATCGCCACAGCCTTCGCGGCCTTAGCGGCCTCCTACGATGGCCCTTCCGATGCCTCGCTCCAACTCGACGAAGAAGAGCGAGGGAGCATCGCCCACGTCCTCAACGGGAGCTCGCATCCGCTCGGTGGGTTCGCCCAGACGGTGCTCGACCAATGGGACCAACTGGATGCCGATGATCGGGTCGCGGGACTTCTCCTCTTCGCCGAGATCGTCAACCGACCCCACCGGCAACGGGCTGTCAGCCAGGGGGTGGAAAGGTGAGCCACACATGTGTGAGCTGCGACGTCGAGACTCGCCTCACCGCGCAAGGATTGTGTGAGTCGTGCCGTGACGATCTACGGTTCGTCGTCCGGCCCGCCGCCCACCGTGAGGCCTACCGGCGCAGAGTCGCAGCCGAAGCCGGGTTCCGGGAAGAGATGGAGCGACTCGGGGTGGTCATCATCACCAGCGTTCCCGACGACAACAGCCTCTGGATCTGCGATCTGTGCAACAGCCAAATCCCCGCCGACGGTGAATACACCCTCATCCCACTGCTCGGAAGCCATGCCCTCTGCGCGCCTTGTGCCGCCACCATCCCCTACTGGCCCGACGGATGGACCCAACCCACCCCGCGCGCCTGCCGGTGTGGAGCCTGCCAAAGCCCACTCTTGCGCACCCTCATCACCGAACCACGCGATCGACACCAGACGGCACGGCAACGGGGCATCGAACGATGACCCCCCCGGCGCCGAACAGTCCGGACGGTGAGAAGGCCCTCACCATGGTCACCGGCGGCCTGGTGGCCGCCTGCCTGGTGGTGTGGACCGCTGGCCAGGTCGCCGCCCTCCTCTGGAACGGCACCTGGCCGCCCGTTCCCCTCTCCGAGAGTCCACGTATCCTCTGGAAACTCGTCGCCAGTCCGGCCATTCCTACCGAAGCCTGGCCACCGGCAGCCGCCCCGGCGCTCCCGGGGCCACTCCCCTACTACGGCACGCTCATCTTCCTCGTGGCGGTTCTGATTGCCATCGGTGCGATCGGCTACCGCTGGCACGACCAGAATCGGAACTCCTCGAATGGCAAGTCAGCCCGATGGGCCAAACCCCGAGACCTCAAACCCCTCCTGATCCGCCGACCCCAGCCAGGACGTCTCACACTCGGCACCGTCCACCGACGACTCATCGCCACCGAAGCCCAACACTCCGTCG
>JARGFH010000133.1 GCA_029210695.1 Acidimicrobiia bacterium | reverse complement strand
CCGCGCCGCGGCCCCACTCCCACGCGCCCTGACAACACCAACCAAACCACCCAGGGCTTGACACAGGAAGTGTTGCACGTGCGTGTGATATCGAGTGGGGTTGGATGCGAGGCGGGTTGAGCTGTCGGTCCGGTTCCCGCGGGTGCTGATGTGCTGGCGGTGGCTGTTCGACATACGGCTCTCCCTTACCAAGATCTGATCTCCTGCGATCTTGAACAAGGACCCTCGCAAATCATTCGCAGAATCACTTCTGAGTCGACGGGGATGCCGGTTGCAGTGGACGGTACGAGAGGAGAGAGTTTCGAGAGGGCCGTTCTTGACGGACAGAGGAGCCCCCCGGGGGCAAGGACAAGGGGCCTTTTGCGACCGGGAATCCTCCAACCAGTCACGGAGGAAAGGACCACGGACAAGCCCACCAGGCGTCGACCAGGCCGGCCGGGGTTCCAGGCGACCACCCGGAGGGTCCTTCATCGACCTTCTCTCCCGAGGGTGACAGGCAACGTCGAACCTCCAACACCTCCCGAGTAGTCGGGGACGGCCAGATGACCGAGCGGTTTGCGACGGTTCCTTGCGAGGGTTTCTGCGAGTGGTTTACGAGGGTGACAGGTCACGATCTCGTCATGCCCGGATACTCAAAGAACGCCTGCAGAGCCCTGCCGGCTCGCCAGAAGGCAGGTGCAAAGGCGCGGGGGCGAATTCGCGAATCCGTCACCATCGTCCACCTACGAGGCGCCCACCAACGCCCGACGCGACAACCCTGTCATCTCAATGCAGGGCGCCCTCAAATACCCACCAGAGCTGTCCGAGATCAACGGAGGCGACACCGCCATGCACAGAGCGTCGCATCGCACCCTGTCATCAGAGTGTCAGTAACCCTGTCAGAAACCCTCCAATCGGGGTCACCCAACGCCTGGAGACGGACGGGTGCGGCTTGGCATTCTGGTGAAAGGGTTACAGGTGATGATCGACCTCGAACTTCGATCGCCACCATGCGGAGTCGTCGGTGACTGTTGTCATATCGCATCCAGTTCCCACAGGGCTCCGATCGGCTCACTCCGAATCAACCACGGAAGCCAAGTCTGAGGCCAACCCCGCTGCTGCTTCTCGCCGGGCAGCTGGACTACCCGACCACGTAGAAGACCCCATCGTGCTGGCACGGGTGGCAGCGGTCCTGGCGACTCTCCACGACAGACAACGGATCCCGGGGCACGGGATAGCGTGAGGTCGAACCACCAAACGGGTCACGCCCGCCAGTGGACCTCGATCCGTGCAGGATCGAAATACCGTCGCCCGGGCCTACCCGGCTTAACAACGATCTCTTCGACGACCGCCTGCAAGATCGCCCGTTGGCGATCGATGTCGAGCGCGGCCCAGGTGAGACGCAGCTCATCGAGGGTCCCAGGCAGCCCGGCAAGCGCCGCCCTGCTCGCCGGCACCTTGAGCGAGGCCATGTTCTCTTCGATACGTCGTTGAAGGGCGTCGCGAGCAGTAAGGAATTCCCGTCGGCTGATGGCACGCTCCACATAGTGGTCCCGAGCTAACCGTTCCAACGATTCCTCGTCAGATATCAGCTGCCTTGTGATCTTCTGTGCGTCGATGTCGTCGCTTCGGTCAAGTACACGCCAAAGCGGTGGACCCCCAAGTGCACCAAGGAGCTGCTCTGTGACTTCCTCTTCGAGAGGGCCCGCCGTCACGGCGGTTCTGCCACACGGACCCTGAGCAGCCCCGCTGTTGCACATGTAGCGGCGGGAACCATCAGCCCGTCGCGACGAATGCAGGGTGGCACCGCAGCGGCCACACCGCAGCATGCCTGTCAGCAGATAGGACGGCGGCCGCCCCCCTTGCGACCTCCTCGGATCCCCGATCTTGGCCCTGATCTGCTCCCAGGTGTTCCGATCGAGGATCGGCTCCCATGCTGCGTTCCCAATGATCTCACCATGATGAACTCGAAGGCCTGCCAACTGCGGCCCCGTGAGAAGCGTCCTCAAAGTGGTCACTCGCCATGGGGCGCCAGTCACAGTTGACACGCCACGAAGATTGAAGTCCGAGGCAATCGCGCGCAGTGATTCACCACCAAGGAACCGTCGAGCCGCTTCTCGCACGATCTCGGCTTCCTCCTCGACGATGGTCAAGGAGGGTCGCCCCTGATCATCGCGAGCAGCCCGGTACCCAAAGCGCCTCCGACCCCCTGTCGGAAGCCCCATCTGCGCCTGCTGCTCCCGTTGGCGCTTCAGTCTCTCAGACTTCTTCTCAGATTCCTGACGCGCGACTGCTCCGAGGATTCGGGCCCGGAACCGACCATCGGAGGTCCCGAGATCAATCTCTCCCGAGACGTTGGCGAGTGCAATGCCGAGCCTGTCGGCTCGGATGATGAAGTCCTCGAGCTCGCGGGGATATCGCGTCAGTCGATCTTGGTCGACGACCAACACGGCATCAACCACGCCCGCCTCGAGATCGCCGATGAGCTCCTCGTATGCCGGTCGTGGGGCGCCGGCATACGCCGACAGGTCGTTGTCGGTATATACCCCCGCGACGGGCCATCCCTTCTCGACAGCGAGCTTCCGACATAACTTCTCTTGACGAGCCACTCCAAGACCCTCGCCACCAGCGTCTCGGCTGATCCTGCAATAGATGGCTGCGGCCCTGACCGACGAACGCTGACTCACGAATCCTAGAATAGTACGAAAAGTGATAGATCGCTAGCACGACCTTCACCAGCCCTCGAAGGGAGATCTCGCCCTCCCCGTCGAGTGATGGAGGTCGCGCCTCGTAATAGGA
>JARGFH010000132.1 GCA_029210695.1 Acidimicrobiia bacterium | reverse complement strand
GCGCCTGCAGTTTCTTTGACATAACTCCATCCTCGCTTCCAAGGTAAAGAGTCTCCAAGAATCCCAGGGCGATACAATCTCGTCTCAGACCAACAATCGCGTTAGGGCCCGGGGGGCACCCAGGAACGTCTCTGTCGCGTGCGTGACCGGCTTTGCATCCTGAAACGCCGGCTCTTCCGCTCAGCCACCCCGGGCCAACCCCCAGCCTACGCCCAACCACCAGCCCCCGGCCCAGCCGGAAGACCAAACGCGCCCAAAAACCCCCTTGACAACCAAACAGGCATCGATCCCTGATACTCGGGTGAATGGGCGTTCATGTACTCGATCTGGTGATAGGGGTTCAGAAGCCACGCCGTTACATGTAACATTGGTGGATGGCTCCACCACAGAACGACCCGTCCGTATCACGGCGGGTGGAAAATTACCGGAAGCGAATGAGGGAGCAGGGAATGCGACCAATCCAATTGTGGGTGTCCGATGTCCGCTCTCCAGGTTTCGCCGCCGAGGCGCACCGTCAATCCGTCGCCGTCACAGCTAGTGAGCACGCCGCCGACGACCAGGCGTTCATCGACGCGCTCAGCCTTGACGACAAGTGAGGCGCGCAGAGATCTGGATGGCCGCAGGCGGGAGTGGGTATAAAGGCAAACCTCGCCCGGTAGTCATCATCCAGGATGATCGCTTCGACGCTACCGACTCGGTGACCGTGTGTACCTTCACCACTGATCCGACCGAAGCACCGTTGATTCGGCTCCCTGTCGTGCCCGACGATCACAACGGTCTGCGAGAGGCCAGCAGCTTGATGGTCGACAAGGTGACGACCGTGCCCCGCTCCAAACTCGGCGAACGAATCGGCCGCCTAGCCGACCAGGACATGGTCAGGCTCGGACGTGCAGTGGTTGTGTTCTTCGGTCTCGCCGGCAACTGACCGATACGCACCGCACGCAGCAGTGCCGTTCGGGGTTCGTGGCGCAGCGTCCGCCTACGAAGCTCTTGCGCTGGCTCGGCCGGAGAAGGTGTCGGTCTGCTTGACGGGTTCGAAGCCGACGCTCAGGTAGAGATGACTCGACGCCGGGTTGTCCGGTTCGAAGACGATCTTGATGCGCTCTGCGCCGGCCTCGGCAAGCAAATCGATTCCGGTCGTGAGTACGTGCCGGGCAAGTCCTCGTTGCTGGTGATCGTCTTCGGTGCGCATGGGTTCGACGACACCCGTGGCGGTCTCGGGGTCGTACCAGAACAGACCCCTCGCGGCGTGGTTGTCGGCGCGGTCAAGAACGAGCAGATCGAGATCGGAGCGGTACAGCGATGTTTGAAGCAAACGCTGCTCTACGTCTGGTCCGTTTCGTTCGATCATATGATGCGGCCGCCGCGTGGTGTCGAGGCGACTGAGCAACCGATAGCCGTCGTGCAGCGGGCTGATCCCTGGCCGAGCGTCTGCAGCCAGCCACGACTCGACCAAACCTTCCTCCTTGATGGCGAAGCCATGGCCGGCCAACACCTCACGCATCACGTCATCGGAACGGTCGACCTCGAGTTGGGCGGTTTGAATCCCGGACTCACCGGCGTGAGCAAGCCCGCGCTCGACGACATGTGCAACCCAATCGGGAGTTGCGTCGGGCATGACGATCGGGTCAAGACCTATCCAGTCGTGCCATTCGGTGACGATCACTGCAGCTTCCGGGCGACCGAGGTCATCGAACCAGAACAGCTGGGGGAAATGGTCGGTCGAGCGCGGGGTTTCACCCACCACCATTGCAGCTCGGCGGCTTCGTACAGCCCTTTCGTGGGGTGGACGCGGCGGCCTCGCTGCAGGAGCGCCGTCACAGCTTCCAGGTAATGAACACCAACCCGATGCTGTTCTTGCATTGCTCGCATTTCTCGAACCTACCGCGTCGAGATTGCCCGAACACACCCGAGTACGGGTATGAGGCGAGTCGCACATGATCTGCGCTTCATCGCCGTCAGGTCCGAGCCGCGATGGTTTCCGCAATGAAACCGGCGTCCTCGTCGATGCCGTAGATGATCCCCGACTTGCGCGAGTGCAGCCACGGAAACCCGAGGAAGTAGATCCCGGGAACGGGGGAGATCCCTCTCTTGTGGATGGGCCGTCCATTCTGGTCCGTTACGCGAGCATGGATCCAGCCGAAGTCGGCTGTGAATCCGGTGCACCAGATAACCGATCCGACGCCGGCCTCCAAAAGGTCCAGCGCTGTGATCCCCGACTCGGCGACTTCCGGGCCGGCGGGCTCGTCGTTGGGATCATCCTCGATCGGCCCGGCGCCAACGCCGTTGGAGGAGATCCAATCCTCGATCATTCTGGTGAACTCCGCCGAGCGCTCGTCGGCGAAGGCGATGTGTTCTGCCAGGGAGCCGTCCGTCTTCAGCACGCCATCTTCAACATCGCTGAGGCGGCCCATCAGATGCACCCCGTCACGGGCCATCGACTGCAGGCTAAGGGTGCTCCCCAACCGTCCCACCCCGGACACCTGCGGCTGGGCGGCGAACTGCATCGCAGGATCCGGAAGCCCTTCAACCGGAACGTCCCAGAACCCCATGTCTTCCCCCCATTCCACGACGTCCCGTTGTCGATACCTCCGGCGGAGACGTCCCACCTTGCTGGTGCAGAGGTAGACGTCTCGGCCGGCGTTGACCAGGTCAACGGATATCTGACATCCCGACTGTCTGTCAAGGGCCATCTTGATGTCCTCGCTGGTGGCCATCGGCGGTCCTCGCTGGTGGCCAAGAAAGGTCCTCGTGTTCTAGGTGGCTGCCGAAAAAGTGGCTTTCGGTGAGGTTGGTTGGCGGCGGGCCAGTCGTGGGTGATGCCGGAGAC
>JARGFH010000131.1 GCA_029210695.1 Acidimicrobiia bacterium | reverse complement strand
ACACCGCCTGGGCCCACCGCCAGACAACACGAGACAAAGCCGCCGCTTGACAAGATACAACCCTGGGGTGTCTAGCCTTGACCGAATGGACACATCACTCGCCACCGTCATCACCGACCTTGCCTCAGAAGTGGAAATCCCGAAAGACGGAACCCTCAGCCGGGTTCTATACAAGGACGACGAGATCCGCCTGGTGCTGTTCGCCTTCGACACGGACCAGGAACTCACCGAACACACGGCATCCAGGCCGGCGATCGTGCAGATCATCAGCGGGCGAGCAGAACTCGTACTCGGCGAAGAGAAGACGGTTGCCGTTCCAGGATCATGGGTGCATATGCCGGCCCACCTCCAACACGCGGTTCTGGCGTTGGAACCGACGATCCTGCTGCTGACCTTGATCCGCCGGTAGTCAACGAGCGACCAGCGACTAACTTCCACTCCGTGCGTATTGCTGCAGCCCAAACAGCCCCGGTCTGGGGAAACAAGGAAGCCACCACCGACCGGGTGATCGAATGGATTCAGAAAGCGGCCGAGGACGCCGTGGATCTGGTCGCGTTCGGGGAGACGTTCCTATCGGGCTACCCATTCTGGGTGACACGCACCGATGGTGCGCGCTGGGTAGCCGGGGATCAGAAGGCCGCATATGCGTTCTATCTCGAAGTCGCGGTAACGCTCGATGGTCCCGAGCCGCAAACTATCGCCGGCACTGCGGCCGAGACCGGGGGTGTTCACGTATCTGGGTATCACCGAGCGATCGGCCAGCGGAGGAACCGTCTACGCCACTCTCGTCGCAATCGATCCCTCCAACGGCATCGTGTCCGCACACCGGAAACTGATGCCGACCTTCGAAGAGCGTCTTGTGTGGGGCACCGGCGACGGACACGGCCTCCAGGTGCATGATCTGGGGAGAGCACGGGTGGGAGGTCTCAACTGCTGGGAAAACTGGCTGCCAACGGCTCGACACGCCCTCTACGCCCAGGGTATGGATCTCCACGTGGCCGCCTGGCCGGGTTCCGCCGAGCTGACCGAGGACATCACACGCTTCATCGCCAAAGAGGGGCGGTGCTTCGTTCTCTCGGCGGGAGCGCTGCTCCGCCCCGGGGACATCCCGGACGAGTTCCCGCTTCATGATGAGGCCGTTGCGGGTGCTGAGGATTCCTTTTACAACGGCGGTTCCGCGATTGCCGGACCCGACGGACGCTGGGTAGTCGAGCCGGTCGCCGACGAGGAGCGTCTGGTCGTGGCGGACATCGACGTGACGGCCGTCCGCGGCGAAAGACAGAACTTCGATCCGTCCGAGCACTATTTCCGAGGTGACGTTTTCGATGTGAGCGTCGATCGTCGTCGTCTCGATCCAGCCACGTTCAGAGATTGAGGATCCTCCATTGACCGAGTGGAACATCCGCGGCAAACAGGTATTGATTACCGGCGCCAGCGCGGGCATCGGAAAAGCCACGGCGCTCGAATTGGCCGCACGCGGTGCAACTCTGACCCTCGCCGGTCGGTCGTTGGGAAAGACGGAGACGGTTATCCGCCAGATCGAGACGGAAAGCGGTACCGCCGATTTCCTCATGGTCGACCTTGCGTCTCCTGGTTCGGTGCGAGATGCCGCCCGCACCTTCCTTGCTTCCGGACGTCCGCTCGACGTCCTGGTGAACAACGCGGGCGTTGGCGGCACAAAAGGCGTCAGCGCTGAGGGTTTCGAGATCGCCTTCGCCACGAACCACCTCGGCCACCACCTCTTGACCAGATGGCTTGAACCCCTCCTGATCGATTCGGCCCCTGCTCGCCTGGTCGTCGTCGCCTCATCGGTGCACCACAACGTCAAAGAGGTCAAGTGGGATCGCCTCCAACGACGAACCTCATCCGTTCTAGGCAACCCGGAGTACCGGGTCTCCAAGCTGGCCAACATCCTCGACGGCCGCCAATGGGCGCACCGCCTCGACGGGAGCGGTGTCGATGTGCACATCGTGCATCCTGGATTGGTCGCCAGCGAGATCTGGCGGGATCTTCCGCGACCGCTGCGAATGATGTTCGCCAGGCAAGGGCAGACAATCGAAGAGGGGGCGGACACCTCTATCTGGGCGGCGAGCGAGCCTCACCTGGCAGGGGTCAGCGGACGGTACTACGGGAAGCGATCCGAGAGGACGATCAGCAACCTGGCGGCCGACAACGATCTGGCGCAGGAGATGTGGGACCGCACCGAAGGCTGGCTGGCCCAGTGGTTGCCACCCGGCTAATTGCACCGCATCCGCCCGCCGCGATCCGGTAGCTTTCGTCTTCAACCAGCACCAGAACTCCCGTTTTCGCGCGGGGATCGCGCCCTATACGGTGGGAATCCCGCGCGAAAACGGAATATGAGAAGAGCGCATGACGGCACCCAGTTATCGGCAGACACTGACTCGCTACCTCCGGCCGCAGGCCGGGCGCGTGGCGATGCTCAGCGCCGCCCTGCTGGCCTCCATCGGGCTCCAGATCATCGTTCCGCTGATCCTGCGCCGGTTCATCGACTCAGCGCTCGCAGGCGCGGCGCTGGCCGGGCTGGTCGGCGCCGGTATCCTCTATCTAGTGGCAGGGGTCGCCAACCAGTTCCTCTCCGCCGGCGCCACCTACCTCGGGGCCGACGTGGGGTGGACCGCCACCAACGCCCTTCGTGAGGACCTCGCCGAACACCTGCTCGGCCTCGACATGGGATACCACACCGATACCACCCCGGGTGAGATGATCGAGCGGGTCGACGGCGACGTCACCGCGGTTGCCAACTTCCTCTCGAGGTTCTTAGCCTGGATCCACCGGTCTGATCGGTGTCTGACGGTTGGGATTGACATAGAAAATGCCTTCTGACCTGGGAGAA
>JARGFH010000130.1 GCA_029210695.1 Acidimicrobiia bacterium | reverse complement strand
CTACGCTCAACTGACCACTACCGGATGACTTGGAAACCAAACAACCGAGTCTCCATCAAACCCAGGGCGGTTCACAACGACGAACACCGCCACTCCGGTATCGGGTTTCACACCCCCGCCGATGTGCACTACGGCCGGGCCGAAGCAATCCAGCAGCAACGAGCAGCCGCCCTCAACGCCGCCTACCAGACACATCCCGAACGGTTCGTCCGCAAGCCACCAACACCGCCACCGCTCCCCGAAACAGCATGGATCAACAAACCAGAGGAGGACACCCCCACCCAATGAAACCATGGACCAGCCGTCTCAAAAAGGTTGACAGCTTCCGCCAACACGTGAAATGACAACCCGCCACGCCATTTACACAAGAAATGAGACAGTCCCCAGAGAGGCGGAGCAAGCCGGAGGGTGGTGGGCGGGGAAGGGGTTGCAGCGCCCGCCGGGTCGGCTGCTCAGCCTGGGCAGCGGGTTGGTCGGTGGTTGAGGTGGGGTTTCTCACGGCAGCCGCATTGGTGATGTTCTTGGTGCGGGTGACGTGAGGTTGGGCGTGTGCGATTAGTGACTTTGTCCTCTACCCCATCCCCGATCCATGGTTCACCCTCAGATGAGGGGCAGAATACTGGGAGGTTGAATCATGCGTAGGACTGCGCTTTTCTTTGCATTGTTCGGAATGGTGTTGCTCAGCATCGTCCCGGTGGGGGCTTCATCGTCGATCTATGAAGTCGAGTTCGGTTTGGTGTCACACACAGGTGGTGGCGGGACGTTCTACATCACCGGCGATGTCACGGGCAACGAAACAGGGGCGGTCGGTACCGTCGTTTACGAGCATCCATATCAACCGAGCTATCCCTGGTCAGCCACATTGCAGGTGGATGTGGAGTGCATGCTGGTTGTGCCCAGCACCAATACAAACTTTGCTACCGATTACAATGTGCTGGTAGCTGGGCCGCTCACCGTCGTTGAGGACAGTGACGACAGGTACGGGGGTTGGGACTGGGCTGGGTTCGTATACGCCCCGGATGAATCCGGTTACGGGTCCCCGGGTACTCGCCCGATCAACGCTCAACTCTTCAATGGCACCCCATCCTGCGTTCTCGAAGAGTTCTTCTGGTGGACGACCCCGCCAGGTGTGTGGACTGGCGGCGGTTATTTCGATTCGGGTGCCTTCATCAATGTTGCGGTTGATCCCGACACTGATGGAGACGGTGTTCTCGACACTGACGATTGGTGCCCGGCGACAAGCCTCAACGATCCGCCAGACCAACTGAAGAAGAACCGTTTCGCTGCGGATGACGAAGGCATGTTCGTGGATGTGAACGGAACCGAATCAGGGTTCAGTGTGATCGACACCTATGGTTGCGACGAGGATCAGATCATCGAAATGGCTGGCCTCGGTGTTGGACATGAACGATTCGGAATCACCAGATCGGCCATCCTCAACTTCATAGCCCTAGGCGGATAGCAAACCCTCGAACAGCGGAGCGGGACCCGGGCGAGGTTCAGGCCCAACGCGATTTTCCTCTGATCAACGCCAACTCGATCGCCTGTTCCTTGATCGCCTCGGTCAACCGGGCGATCTCAGCTTTCAGCATCTCGATCTCGACGTCACGGGGATCCCGAGACCCACCCGGTTTGGACGAAGCGAACGCCGCCAACGCCGCGTCCTTGGCATCGCGACGCAGCTTGATCACCACCGACGTGTCCACCCCCCACTTGCGAGCGGTGTCGGTCTGGGTCAGCTCTCGTGAGGTCACCTCCAAGAACGCCTCCCACTTCTCCTCCGGTGTCAACAGCCGTCGCTTACGACGACCAGGAACCGCCTGATTACTCATCTTCGTACCCTCCTCAGGGTCAGGCCCAAAGCCTCCCATCGATGGGTTAGGAATCGGCGGATCTCTATCACGAAGTCAGACGCAGGTGAGTAGGACTTGTCCTCGAGGTAGGTGAGCAAGAACCGGGTCTTGGCGGCTCGGCCGAGTTCCTGGATGGCGCGGGTGAGCTGGTTGCGGCGGGCTCCGGCTTGGAGACGGCTCACCAACAAGCTGGCGGTGGCATCACCGGTTTTGAGCGACGCGGCAATACGGATCATCTCGTCCCAGTGCCGGGCGATGAGCTCGGTGTTGATGCGGTGCCGGAGCAACGTTGAAACGGTGGGTGCGTCGGGGATGGGTTCGAGACGGTAGAGCCGCTGGTTGGCGACGTTGCGGAGCCGCGGCGAGGGGCTCGTTCTTGCATCGGAACTGGAGGATGTGGGTGGTTGGGCTCGCCTACTCTGTGCGGGTGGGTTGTCTGGTGTTGGGAGTGAGAAGGTGACCGAGGCTCCTCTTCATGTGGTGACCGGTGCGTTCGGGTACACGGGTAGGTATGTCGCCAGGGAGCTGTTGGCGAGGGGTGCGCGGGTTCGGACACTGACGAATTCGTTGGATCGGGGGAATCCCTTCGGTGACACCGTTGAGGTGCATCCGATCGACTTCGATGACCCGGCTGCGCTCGTCGAGTCGCTGGATGGTGCCTACGCGCTCCACAACACGTACTGGGTTCGGTATGACCACACGAAGGGATCCACCGACTTCGGATACACCAAAGCTGTGGAGAACAGCCGCGTCCTGTTCGACTGCGCCCGAATGGCGGGAGTGCGACGGGTCGTTCACCTGAGTGTGGCCAATGCCAGCGGCGATTCCGACTGGGGGTATTTCCGGGGCAAAGCGCTCCTCGAGCAAGAACTGCAGGCATCGGGCCTGTCACATGCAATCGTTCGACCAACTGTGATCTACGGCCGACCCGAGAACGTGCTGATCAACAACATTGCCTGGCTGCTCCGCTACCTGCCTGTCTTCGGAGTATTCGGTCGAGGAGAGGCCCGTCTCACACCCGTCCACGTGGAAGACCTCGCACGAATCTGTGCCGACGCAGCCAACCGCGACAGCAACGAAACCATCAATGCGGTAGGCCCTGACACGTTCACTTATCGGGAGATGATTGAGGAAATGGCTCGTGCGATGGGGCTTCGAAGACGAATCCTTCCCATCTCCGATCCGGTGGCCCTTGCAGTGGGCAGGGTGCTCGGGTTGTTCCTTAGCCTGGATCCACCGCCCGGTTTGGTGTCCGGTGGGTGGGATTGATGAGGAAAATGCCCTCTGACCTGGGATAATGCGG
>JARGFH010000129.1 GCA_029210695.1 Acidimicrobiia bacterium | reverse complement strand
ACCGCCTGGGCCCACCGCCAGACAACACGAGACAAAGCCGCCGCTTGACAAGATACAACCCTGGGGTGTCTAGCCCCGCCTGCCACGCCCGGCCCAGCACGGTGCGTGAGACCGCGTCGAGCTGACGGACGCTCGCCCAGTTGAAGCTGCGCAGCCACGTCCCGATCGTCGACGGGGCGCGGATCGCATCGAACACCTCTCCGCCGGCACCCGCGCGCAGCACGTCCACGTCGTCGATCGAGTCCCCACCGGTCAGCATCGCGCCGATCACCGTGAGTGCTTTGGTGCCGCAGTTGGCCCGACCCGCCGCGCCCTGCGGCAGTGTCACCCGCTCGTCGATGCTCTCGGCCAGGCCGAGCTTCTGCGCGAGTGCGGCCGGGGCCATCAGCCCCGCATTGGCGACCAGGTTGTCCTCATCAAAGATGGTTTCCAGGCGCGAAAGGTCGTATGATGAACGCATCTGATAAATGCCCTTCTGATCTGGGTTTTGTGACTGTTTCCAAGCCGCATTATCCCAGGTCAGAGGGCATTTTCCTCATCAATCCCACCCACCGGACACCAAACCGGGCGGTGGATCCAGGTATAGATATTCGGCCGGGCATAGCTGCAGCTGTTTCGGCTGCCTTCAATCCCTGGGGCGCAACTTGAGAAGCTGAGTATCCTCGCCTCTGGCAGCAGGATTGAGGTGAGGATGTCTCGGCGTGTAATTGTGGCCTTGACGCTTGTCGGGTTGCTCGTTGTCGGTGCTGCAGCCGGCACTGCGCAAGCTGCAGTAGTGTGACCCGCCTGTCGACGGCTGGCGGATCATGCGCGTGGAGCTTCAACAGCGGTAGCACTACCGAGATCGACGTTAGCTGTCACTCGCCGTCTGGTGTCTCTTCCGACGGTCTGTTCTCAATACTCGTCTTCACGCCTGGTGCCCCACTTGCGGGTTCCCTCACGGCGCCATCCGACGAGTCCAGCGGGCTGTAGAACGTGCAGGCACCGGGGGGTGAGGTTCGGTTCTCACCCCCCAATGGAAGCTTGTATCGGTGAAGCGGCGGACACGGCATGCGCCCGGTGGTTGAGCGTTTGCGACGGAGGCGGCTCGCCCGAAGCGGTGGTCGTCCCCCGAAGTCTGCAACCCATATGGTCCGTTTGCTAGGTTCGACTTGAGTCACTGCACCGCGCAGGGCTCTGATTGCAAGGAGGGTTGTATGGTCGTCATGAGTAGACGACGTGTGTTCTTGTTGGCGTTGGTGGCGTTTCTGCTGATTCCGGCGGCGGCGCTGGCCGGCACGCTGTTCAGCGACGTGACCGACGGGAGCACCCATTTCAAGGGTATCGAGTTCATGAAGAGCTCGGGTGTGACGCTCGGTTGTGGTGATGGGACTACCTATTGTCCGAAAGATCCGGTGTTGCGTGAGCAGATGGCGACGTTCATGTACCGGTTGTCCGGTAACGATCCGGCGACTCCGCCGAGTGTGAACGCCGACAAGGTCGACGGCAAGGATGCGGCCGAACTCGAAACCTCTGCTTTCTCGACTCATCATGATCTGGGTGTCGACCTGAGCGGCTCGGGCACTGTCCTCGATCTGGATCTGGCGGCGGGTTCCTATGTGATCTTCGCGAAGGCATGGTTTAGGGACCCGAGCGGCGTGGATATTCCCATCCATTGCAGGATCCAGGCAGGGGCGGATTACGACGAGTCGCAAACTGTCGTTCCTTACACCCCGAGCGCCAGCGTTTCCAACGATGGAGCGATGAGTCTCATGGTCGTTCACACCTTCGCAAGCGCGGGTACGGCTGTATTGACATGTGACGATCCGAGCTTCAACTCAACGTTCACGGTCTACGACTCGAAGATCACGGCAATCGAAGTCGACAATCTCTCGAACGCAGCCGGATAGAGGCGACTTCCGTCGATCGTCAGGTCGGCGGTTCGGTGCTTGAAGACCACATATGGGCCCGTCTCCATTGAGGCGGGCCCATATAGCCTCAATCCACCGTTCGGGTATCGAGTCGCGGCTGGTGAGGTCGTGGCGGCTGATGATGTGGAGTTGTGTCGGGTTGGAGCGGCACGTAGGAGTCTGAATGGTCTTCGGCGGCGGTTTTTGACCCCGACGAGGGCAGGCTGACGCTTCCCGAGGGTTCGGGGTTTGTGCGATGTGGGTTCTTGGACGGGTGGGGACCCCGGGCGTGGGCCGGGATCAGGTCGGTGCGGGGATGGGGATCGTCCGGATGGTTGTGAGCGCGGTCTCGAACGCCTGGCGCCAGGGCCAGTTCGTCGGTGCTCGAAGTTTGAGTGTGCGGGCGGAGTGGACCAGCCGGGCGGGCATGGAGACGACCTTGGTGCGGAAGGTCTCGGTGGTCGCCTCCGACCAGTCGCCGCCGGAGGCGGCGAGGGTCCAGCGGGCGAGGTTGTGCGCCACCACGGCGAGGGCAAGCCAGGCAGCGTTGGCGTTGAACTTCCCCGAGGGCAGGTGCGCGAGCCCGCCGGCTTTGACGTCGCGGATAGCGAGCTCGACGACTGCGTGGCGGCGATGGTCGGCTTCGATGACCAGCATGTGCCCGTCACGGTCGGTCAGGACCGGGTGATAGTCGAACACTACGTCCAGGGCGAGTTGCGAGCCGGGAGTGGGACGCACCCGACGCACGATCAGCCGCAAGGTGACCCGGTCCTTGGTGTCCTTGAACGCGGTGTAGGAGGTCTCGGCCACCTCCGCGCCGCCTTCGAGCCAGTAGGGGATCTCTCTCCAATCCTCCTCACCGATGGCGTCGATCGCTTCTCGGATGGGTTTGAGCATCTTGACGGTGACCGAGAACCGGGCCCCGTGGTCCCGACATGCAGTGACGAACCCCCGTGAGTAGAACGCCGAGTCGGCCCGCACCCCCAGGGCTCCGGTCGCCCCCGCCTGCCGCACCCGGCTGATCGTCTCGCGCACAAACGTGCCCGCCCCACGTGCCGAGCCGGCGTTGCCGCCACGCATCCGGGCGTGCAGCACTTCGCCGGTTGAGGCCAGGGTCGCCAGCAGCGGGTGATAGCCACGCACCTTCGTGTAGCCGAACGTGGCGCCCTGCTTCTTCGTCCCGTAGGTCTGACAGATCGTGGAGTCGACATCGATCGTCAGATCGGCGTCGAGGCCGGGGCCTAATGGGGGTCTACGGGGCTTCTGCGGTTGTGGGAGTCTTGTGGCTGAGCCTGCTGGCCGGTGAGCACTGCCGG
>JARGFH010000128.1 GCA_029210695.1 Acidimicrobiia bacterium | reverse complement strand
CGCCTGCAGTTTCTTTGACATAACTCCATCCTCGCTTCCAAGGTAAAGAGTCTCCAAGAATCCCAGGGCGATACACAGACCGATTTTGTGGGTGACCGTGGCCGTTACGTGCGTCGGGACCCGGATGCGGGTCAGCGGGGGTCTCGTAACGGATACGTTGCGCGTTCGATTACGACTGCGGAGGGGAAGATCCCGATCCGGGTGCCCCAGGTCCGTGACGCTGCGGAGCCGTTCCGCTCGACGTTGATGGGGTTCTTGGAGGGCAACTCGGATGTCCTGGATCGTCTGGTGATGGAGATGTATGCACGGGGTATGTCGACCCGTGACGTCGAGGACGCCTTCCGGGACGTCACCGGCGAGTTGGTGATCTCACGCACCGCAGTGTCGGAGATCACCGATGGGTTGTGGGAACAATACGAGACGTTCACCTCTCGGGATCTGTCCGACATTTCGGTCGAGTATCTGTTCGTCGATGGTATCTACGAATCGCTGCGCCGCCACGGTGCCAAAGAAGCTGTCCTGGTGGGGTGGGGCGTCGACGGCGACGGCCGCAAACATCTGCTCCATCTGGCGGTGGGGAACAAGGAATCCGAGGAGTGTTGGGTCGAGTTCTTCCGCCACATGGTCGCACGGGGCCTCAGGGTGCCGACCTCGGTCACCTCTGACGGTGCACCAGGGTTGATCAACGCCATCGAATCAGTGTTCGACAAGTCGGTGCGGGTCCGTTGCTGGTTCCATCGCCTCGCCAACATCCGGGCCAAGCTCGCCGACGACACCGCACCTGAGGTGATGGCCGAGATCCGTGCGATCAGGGACGCCCCCACGTTGGATGCGGCGAGGGTCCAGGCGGATCGGGTCATCAACCGGTATCGCAGAGAGTTCCCCGCCGCAATCAGATGCCTCGAGGAGGATCTTGAGGCGCTTCTGGCGATCCATCGGATACCGGTGCGTCATCGCGTCAACGTTCGCACCACGAATCTTGTGGAACGGTCCTTCGTCGAGGAACGTCGCCGAACCAAAGTTATCCCGAGACTGTTGGACGAGAAGTCCGCCATGAAGCTCGTGTTCGCCACCCTGATCCGCACCGCCGACCGCTGGTCCAGGATCGCGGTCAGCGACCTCGAACGCCACCAACTCCGCCTACTCCGCCAAGAACTCGGAATCGACCCGCCACCAACCAGCACAGAGGACAAAACACCGACCGAAAAGACCATCGCCGCATGAGCTCACACCACCACGTTTACAGACAGCTCAGGACTTGACCTTCGAGGTCTTCTCAGCCGCGGCTGGCACTCACTCCAACATTGGTTTCGAACGCGACTACACGTATTGGGGTTTCTCCGGCTCACACAGCAAGCTGATCCGAACAGATACCGCCCATTACGGGTATCGATCTCTCGGCTGGAAGCCGCTCTCGTCGACATCATTCGTCTATCAGACGGTGACGCTCAACACAGAACCAGGGGTCGATCTCACTCCCCGGATGAGTCTTCGGAAGTACACAGCGGGAACCACTACCGGATACGCGAGCGTCAGAATGAGAGTGAGAGGCAGAGACTACGCTAACCCGGTCGCCGGCTGTTTCTATCCGAATGGGCGGTACCAGAACACTGTCACCGCTCAGGAAGGGCAGTGGCACTACTCTTCGTGGGGCACCTACACCCCCACGACATCCTGGGTGAATCGCGATTTCCCGGATATGGACCTGCCGACTGGATATGACGCTTACGACATCCAGATCCACATTTACAGCAGTGTCAAGGCTGATGGGTCCTACAGGGAGATCGACATCGACAACGCCCGAGTCTGGGAGTCATGATGAAGTGGCAACACCTTTCCTCAACATCAATTGACGACCTGGTGTGGCACCGGCTTCGCCAGCACCACACCGCTGAGACCGGCGTGAGTCTGAACCCAGCCGACGCCGTCGGCCGGCTCGCCCACCAAATCACCCGGCACCTCGTCAGCCTCGACGCGGCACTTGATGAAGGCACGAACGTGCGCATTGAGAACGAACGGCTGGTCGTCACGCCGCTGCCAGCTCAAGACAATGATCAGAACCTTGATGAGGTCCGAACCGCAGTGACTTCCTTGCTGCCAACAGTCGATCTGGTGGATCTGCTTGTCGAGGTGAACTCGTGGTGCGGATTTCTTGACGAGTTCACCCACCACCGGCGGGTGACTCTTCCCTGTCGTGTCCGCCAATGCCACTCCGGAACCAAACCGGCCGGATGATGCCCGGCCACCTCAACGCGCCCACCACCCCAAAACCCAAACCCCCCTTGACAAACATACGAGACTCGGGGTGCTTGGCTGTATTCGCTAGTCGTGTCCGCTACTCGTGTCCGAGGAGTCCTACGATCTCATCCATGAGAGAAGTCGCTGGTTCGCTGGGGTTGTTGATGAGGCGTTCAGCCTCGGTGCCCTCTGGCGTTCCGGCGATAGCTACAACCGCGTTTCCGACGGTTGTGAGCTTGGGGTCCTCATCAGCCAGTGTTGTGCGAAGGTACGCCTTCCAGCCTTCCGTACCAGTGTCGTCAGCAGATCCCTTCACAAGCCAGGCTGCAACGAAGCTGTGATCGGATGTGTAGAAGGGAACGTAGACCGAAAGTACGGTCCCCGTCATGTGGTCGGCCTGGCAACGGAGCGATCCTGCCTGATATCGCTCGAAAAACGCCGCCGGTATGGCGTCGCTCTCCAGACCTGCATCAGCCCAACCGGTTCGTGGGCCTTCCTCGAGCAACTGGAAACAGGGGTGCGTATCCCCGGTATCCACGGGACGGCTGTGAGCCGATCCTTCGTGTCCTGACACTGCACCCGTCAAGGCAAAGGTGGCAAGGACTGCCAGGATCGGAATCAGCCACAGCATTTGGCGCCGTACAACGTGTGTCATTTCTGTGTCCTTTCTCCTGGCTAACTGCTCCAGATATCTGTATTGGAGTGAGGGTCGAGTTCTTCCGCAGCACAGCCCCATATCCAGCCGGAGCCGGCCAGTCGGTGGTCTCCATCACGGCCGCATACATACGAAACGACCTTGTGGGAGCCGCTTTGTGGCCAGTTCTTCGTTGGGCTCTTGACGTTGTCACAGCCCTCGTTCAGGTAGTAGCAGGTGGTGCTTTGGTCGAAGATCTTCGTGCTTGACGGGTGGTAGACCTGAAGCCGTGAGTACGCATAGTCGAATGCGTGTCCATGGCCATGTGAAAGTCCTCGTTGGTGGCCAGCAAAAGTCCTCGCGGTGGATGTGTAGGTAATTCACTGCG
>JARGFH010000127.1 GCA_029210695.1 Acidimicrobiia bacterium | reverse complement strand
TCAGTGGTGGACCCGACCAGGAGGGGGTCAAAATTCGAGCGGTGATAAAGGGTCAGTATTCACCCGGTGGCGACAGCTGCTCCAGAGCATCAGTTGACAATCGATCGAGAACTACCTGTCCCATGAACACAACATACGACCCAGCAGTGACAGAAAAACCTACAAAACGACCGTCTAGGAGAGAAAAACGAGGGAATTCCCCAGTGCCCGAAGCGTTTCATTCAGTGGATGCCGGCCGCCTCCGTGAGGTAGCCGACGAGTTCGGGCACCTTGTTCAAGGGGGTGTGTCCACCCGGATAACTGTCGAGTGTCACCTCGATCCCCGCTTCCTCAAGACGAAGCGCCAGGAACTGCCCTTCGTCGATGAAGCTGATGACTCCGTCGTCGAGTTGGCCGAGACGGTTAAGGTCGTAACGAATCGATCCGTCAGGGTCTCGTTGCGCCAGCCAGCCCGTCTCATCCCACGGATCGCCGAACCCTCGCGGTGCTGTGCCTTCATCGGCATACCAAAGGAAGAACCGTGTCTCCATGTCGGTCGGCCAGAGGTTCGGATCGACATACGTCGCAACCGTGGCCTGCATTGCTTCGAGATCGGCCGCGAACCCTCCGTCGAAGATCGATGAGTGCATGAAGTACTCGCTGTCACCGAGAACCGCACCGGTGATCGGAGCAGGTGGATTCTCGGCCACGCAGCCGGGGATCGGCTCGCTGGCAGGGTCGAGTGCCGCCCCGGATGCCGGTCCGACACCCGCAGAGAATCCGTAGACGACGACAGGCAGCGAAACATCTGGGTCGGGTTGGGCATACGCCACTGCACAATTGGCTGCTGCATAGAAGAAGTCGAACGACTCCGGGGTGACTTGAGAGAGATTGACCCCGTCAGCCAGTTCGGTACAAACACATACATCCCGGCGGCTGCGGCTGCCTCGGCAACAACGGTCGTATTGCGGCCGTCCTTGCTGTCGAAATTGCCGTGGAACATGACAACGACAGGCCATGACCCTTCGCCCTCCGGCACATAGATGTCCCCCTCGAACACTCCCCCTTCGACCGTCAGATAGGTGAGGTCCTCCATTCTGGTGAACGCCGCATCAGAGTTGGTTGTGGTGGTCGATGTCGGCACAGATGTGGTTGTGTCGGATTGTGGTGTGGTCGTCGATGTCGCAGACTCATCTGGTCCTTCAGTTGTGGTCGTCGCCCCGCCTCCACAGGCCGCCACCAGCGCCATCACCGCTAGAAGGAGTATCGCCCGGTCTCTCATCAGAAACCTCCCGCAGAACCATCACTCCCCACCTTCCAGTATCAGGACAAGCCAGGGTTCGCGCAAGGGCCGGAAGTGAGGTCTCGGTTTCACTGATTTGTTGGTTGGAGAAGTTGGGTCTATTCGCCGGTGTCGAGATCGATGGTCCACACGTCGGCGCCAGCGCCCCCTGCCCTCCTCGGGCGTTTCTGGTCCGCCGGACCGGGGGCCGTTTGGATCGGTGCCGGGCGGACAGGTGTGAGGTCCCCAACATGCACCTAATCACGCTCAGCTGCTCCACCCTCAGCTTCCACAAACCACCCTCGAAATCGGCGACGGTCAAACGGCCGACCGTCTCGATTCCATCGCCGAATACGCCCGTGGCCCAAAGCGCCCACTCTCCGGACGCGGCGGAACCTCCACCAAGTGGAGGTTCCGAAGTGGTAGCCCCGACCAGATTCGAACTGGCGTTACCGGCTTGAGAGGCCGGCGTCCTAGGCCTCTAGACGACGGGGCCGTTGTTGCCCTTCACAGGGCTCGCTCGGGGGGAAGGACTCGAACCCTCAATGACAGGACCAGAACCTGCTGTGTTACCGATTACACCACCCCCGAATGGGCGCGTCTGCCCAACGGGCGGACGGCATCATACCGCACCACAGGGGGATTCCCACAGCCAGGTTCAGCTACCCGCGGCGAGCGCGACGAGTTGCTCGAACTCCTCATTCGACTTCACCCCGGACGATCGCAGTATCACCGTGTTGTCCGCCCCGACAACGACCCAGGCGGGAACGCTGGGGATCCCGAGCGCCCGGTCGATCGAGCCTGTTCTGTCATCCAGAATGACCGGCGCCGACCACCCCTCCCGTTCGAACCAGGCCGCCGGCGGGTAGTTCTCCCGAGCAGCTTCGACACGGGTCGAAATGGCGTAGATGTCGACATCGGTCGGAAGGCCGTTGGCATCGAAGTAATCCTGAAGGCCCGAGACCTCGGACCGGCAGAACTGTCACCAATGCGCCAGGTTGAGCAGGAGCTTGGGTCGGCCGTCGTTGGTGATAACGACCGGATCACCTTCGAAGTCAACTCCCTCGATCTCGGGCAATGCGAGCCCGACCGCCCCATCGACGACAGCTGCGTCGAAAGTCGGAAGTCCGGCGCCGCGGACGGTGACATCCCCGTACACCGTACCCTCGTCGGTGCTCAGCAGAGTGGCCACCACGGCCAGCACCACAATCGCCCCGCCAACTCCCCAGAACAGCGGCGCCATGCTTTGCTTTCGCTTCCGGGACTTGTACTTCGCCATCGCTTCCTCGTTTCGCGGAGATCGACCGTACAATCGTCCGCAACACATTAGGGGAACATGACAAACCAGAACACCTCCAAGACCCGCACCGTCCTGATCTTCGGCGTGGCGGCCGCGCTAGTAATACTCGCCGGGGTGGCCGCCATCTTCATTTCCGGCGGCAACGACGCAGATCCTGAGGCCGGCGCGCCAACCGCAGACGGAAGCGCTGCGGTCGGCATCAGCGAGATCCGCCCGGTAGCCATCACCGGCGACCCATTGCCTGCGATGCCGGAGCAAGGAACGGACGTCGCCCTTGGATCCCCAATGCCCGAACTGAGCGGCCAGTCGTTCGATGGAACACCGGTCGAGATCAAGAACGATGGCCGGCCCAAGATCATCCTGTTCCTGACCCACTGGTGACCGCAATGCCAGTCCGAGGTCTCGGACTTGATCACCTACTGGTCTGCCAACGAACTTCCGACCGACGTCGACATCGTCAGCATCTCCGGGAGTGCGCGACCGGCGGAATCCGAATACCCACCGAGCGCCTGGCTCGCCGATTGGCCCATACCTGTGCTCGTCGACGACGAGTCGGGCTCGGCCATGCGGAGTTACGGGCTCACCTACTTCCCGTTCTCGGTACTCGTAGACGGATCGGGCACCGTTGTCACCCGCCACGTCGGATCGCTGACCGGCCCCGACATCGAGACCGCCATCCTGGCCCTGCGCGAGCAAGGGTGAAACAAAGAGGTTCTAGTGGTCTGTCTGCTATTTGATGACCGGGGTAGGCAGTGCCACGAACCCTGCCACAGCGGGGATCGTCCG
>JARGFH010000126.1 GCA_029210695.1 Acidimicrobiia bacterium | reverse complement strand
CACTACGCTCAACTGACCACTACCGGATGACTTGGAAACCAAACAACCGAGTCTCCATCAAACCCAGGGCGGTTCAGTTTGTCTTCAATCCCCTTGGTGGGTAGAAGACCGGGGATCACGGGCCCTTGGGGCACATCACCTTTGCTGGGAGGCTATCGTGATCAGGGAACCTTGGTTGGCGCCGTCCGTTGGTGCGTGGGAATTCGCTCCAACAAAGGAGGACGACCCACTCTACATAGACCTCGCCGACTCTACGGATGTCGATGGGATAACGCTTCAGTTGCCGTTCGCCGCCATTGGCGCCCGCAGCCTTCAGCTTCGAATCAATAGTGACGTCTCTCCGGTCTTCCTGGTCGCGCGTCGGGCGGTGAAGCGGGTCTTGGACATCGTGACGGCAGTGATCCTGCTCCTAGCTCTTTTGCCGATCATCGTGTTGACGGCGGTCGCCATCAAGACCTCGTCAAGAGGCCCTGTTTTCTACAGACATCGACGGATCGGGCGCCACGGCCGAGAGTTCATGGTGTGGAAGTTCCGATCGATGAGATCCGGGCTCACCGTCCACGATATCGCGGAGGCGATCGCGGCTGACGAGCACAAGGTCGAATCTCCCGTGTACAAGTCACCCAATGATCCGCGGCTAACGAGAGTAGGCCGGTTCATTCGTAGGACGGGACTGGACGAGTTGCCTCAACTCTTCAATATTCTCAGAGGGACGATGTCGTTGGTGGGCCCGCGCCCACTCGTCGAGGAGGAAGTCGCCGAACTCAATCCAGAGGAGTTCAAGCATCGACACTCAGTCCCGCCTGGGCTGACGGGTCTTTGGCAGGTATTCCGCAGGTCGGAGACGACTTTCGACGAGCGCATGCGACTCGACCTGTTATACGTTGGTTGTCAGACACTGTGGCTTGACTTGTACCTCATCATGATGACTCCACTCGCCTTGGTGAAGGGCGAGCGGTCCTTCTAGATAGCCACGGCTCGAATATTCGAACGACCAATCAGTAGAAATTCTGGCCGACAGGTTCTAAGGTCCATTGGCTATCTGCTCGAACGGGCAGTGGGATCCAACTGAAGGGGAGGACCAACTATGACTACGCGGCGCGTGTTCGCATCGACGGTACTCGGCTTGATCATCGTGTTATCCGGATGTGGTGGCGGAGCAGCCACCGAGATCGACGCCACTCTCAAGGACTTTGCATTCAGCCCGACCTCCTGGGAGATCCCAGCAGGTGAGACAATCACCATCAGCATGACGAACGAAGGCGCCGTCGAGCATGAGTGGGTCCTACTCAAGCCCGGCGTCACCATCAGCAGCGAAGCAGATCTTCCGGATACCGAGGAAGTACTGCTGGCCGATTTCGTTTACTGGGAAGAAGAGGTGGAGCCTGGAGCTTCCAAGAGCGAGACGTTCACGGCCCCTGCGGCAGGCGAGTATCAGATCATCTGCGCCATCCCCAGTCACTTCGATGCCGGCATGGAGGGAACGCTGACAGTCGTAGACGAAGGCTGAGCATTCGGCATTCATCGAAAGGGGTCCCACCGCATGGTGGGGCCCCTTCTCCATGGAAGCAACAGCCGAACGCAGCTCAGCCGTCCGGGGCCTCGACGCCTGGATGAGGCCGCTCAGCCTCGTCGGACTCGAACCGCGCTGAAGCCGTGCTTGCGAACTCGTTCCTTCACCGCCAGTCCTGTGAGAATCCCCGACTCCACGACCCTGGTGATCGTGGTGCTACGTCCACCCAGAACCAGTGATCCTCGTTTGGTTACTGTTTCCACCAAATCTCCGACAATGGCCGTCGTGAGGTTGATCGGGAGCTTGTCGGCCAGGGCCGCCGCCACCAGGTCGAACGGACCGATCAGGGGGGAGAGGTCCGGAGCATGGTGAACGTCCACCGTGCCGGCTCCCACCTCATTCAACTCCAGATTCGCCCGGGAGGCCTCAAGCGCCAGGAGGTCCCGACCGGCCAGGGTGATCTTGTCTGGTGAGCAACAACGGTGGAGCGCCATTGCGACATGTCCCTGGCCGGGTTCGAGAACAAGTGCCCTTGCTCGTTTCTGATGGGCGTTGGCGATCAGTTTGACCATCAGTCGCGTGCGGTAACTCAGCGAATCGAACTCCGGCAACCCCCATGCGGTGGAAGCTTCCCAATCCAACGAAGCAAATGAGAAACCCGTTTGGGCACGTGTATAGACGCCCCGCTCGAAAGACGATGCTGCATCGCCGGCTCCCGGCTCCGCCCGGAAGTGAAAGACCGTGTAGTCGCGAGCCTCCTCGCGCAACAGAACTTCGGCCCGACTGTTCTCCAGCACGTCCGCCACCAGGTCGTTGAGTGCCGCCACGGCGACGACCGCGGCTTTTCCTCCCGGACGCAGCACCCGACCGGCACCCAGCAGTAGCTCCTCGATCACCGCCGATCCGGCTTTGCCGGGAAGGTTGGCGACGATGAGATCGAAGCGGTGGTGGGGGCCGACTGAGTCGTAGCCGAGACTGCCGTAGGCGGTGGTGTCCTCGATCTCGTTGCGGGAAGCGTTGGCCGACGCGAAGCTCACTGCCAGGGCGTCGCGATCGATCATCTCGAGCCGGGCATCGGGGAATGTCGCTTTCAATGCCAACCCGATTGGCCCGTATCCGCAGCCGACGTCGAGGATCGAAGCGGGAGGGTCGATGGTCACGAGAGTTCGAAGCAACAGCTTCGACCCTGCATCGACGGCGTGGCTGCTGAACAGGTCGTGGGCCACGGCCAGTTCGAGGAGCGTTCCGCCGACGCGCAGCGTGACGAACTTCTTGAAGTGCGGAGACGCCTCCACCGGCGCGGTTCTCTCAGCCGGCACGCCACTCCGATCGGCCGTCGAACCCGAACCGGGCCAAGAAGAGCGCCCGGCTCGGCTTGATCTCGATGAAGATCGTTTCAGGCGAGTTGTCCGGACCACCCGGCGAGAAGAGATTGAGATCATATGACATCACCGACCACAGTTCATGCTTGTGCGAGGATGAGGTCAACAGGCGAGTAACACCCCAGACCATCAGCGAATCCCACCCGGAATCCGCGGTCACCTGATGATGCAGACAGACGGACGGGTTAGCAGCCGCATTGTGCACTTTTGCGCTCGATCGTCCGACCGCGCAGTAGAGCATTCGATCGTGCCAGTCGACGTGAACCGGCGCGACATGAGGGATCCCATCTGGTGCCACTGTGGCCAGGTGCACGATTGGTCCAAGCCGTGCGGAATGGGCGATGACGTCCGGGAGATCCATAGTCTTTCACGATAGGCGAGTTCGTCTAGGTGGCTGCCGAAAAAGTGGCTTTCGGTGAGGTTGGTTGGCGGCGGGCCAGTCGTGGGTGATGCCGGAGACC
>JARGFH010000125.1 GCA_029210695.1 Acidimicrobiia bacterium | reverse complement strand
GAGACCACCCAACCGTAACCAACCACCAACAACGGCGGTGGCTCGACCAGGCCCCCACATCATCACCCTGCCGGTTCGGCTCGGATTGGACACGCTGGAAGCAAGGAGCCGGCGTGGCATTATGGGCGGGTGGATGACTTCCTCGACTTTGGCCACGAGCAGAGTGGTGACCTGCATACCTACCACTGTGCAGTTGAGCTGGCGGGCGACGTTCTCTGGCCCGGTCTCTATGAGGTCTATTCGGAAGATCGGCTGCAGTCGCCGTACTTCCGCTTTGCCATCAACAACAACGATGGAGAGGCTTTGGCGGTTTGGCGTGCGCTCGCCTGGGCTGTCACGGCCGGGAGATCGCGCTTCGCAATCCCGTGCTACTACCGGGATGATGCGGCAAGGCTCCTGAGTATCGAACCGGCCGACATCGTGATGATCGATTGGGAGTACGACGTCGAAGCTGAACCTGGATCACTCAGCGACGTGGATCGAGGTTTCGTGCCTGCTCGTTCTGTGGTTCCGATACGGCCCGAGCCCACCAGTTGGGAGAGGGCCCACCGGGCAAAGGCAGGCTTCTTCGAGCTTCGCAACTCCTCCGATCTGATAGCGCTCGCTCTCGCGGTAGGGGGTGACGCCTCGTCAGAGATCACCATCTTCGGCCTGGCCGGGGAGGATCGACCTACGAGACTGGTCGAACGGTTACGTGGCGAAACCCGCCCGCGTCTCCAAGAGATCTTGGACAGCGGTGATGTGATTGTGGATCTCGCCGTTGACCATGATGGGTATGGCCGGAGCCACATGTCGATCAGGGCATGCGAACCGCTGCCAGAAGTTGAGATCCTGACTGGCCACTATCGCCAAGCCTTCCACCGGTACCGCGAGGCTGTCAGCAACATCGATGACTTCGAGCAGTTCGCGATGGCGATCGATCAGCTTCTCGCTCCACCCCCTACAACGCAAACAGAGCCGATCACCTGATCTTGTGCCATATCGCTCGTCAAGCGCGACCACGTCGAGGAGCAGTTGGATCTGGCATGATTCCTTTCGAGGTTGAACATGGAATCTGAAACCACTCAGCTTGAGGTATGTCGGCGCTTCGCCGCCGACCCGGAGACACCGGCGGCCGGGACGAAACTTGGTGTCGCAGCCAATGTGCGCAGCGAGACCGTGCCGCTGCACGGTCTTCGACATCCTCCCGAGGGCGACACCAACGGTTGGTATCTATGGCGTGGCGAATACAGCGATGATCCCGATTTCTTCGTGCCACTCCACGTCGAGCACGTCGGAGAGTGGGCGCCGGAGGCTATTCCGTATCTCGCTCTTCCGCCTGGGTGGCGGTTCCTGACCGCGCCGGGCCATGAGGACATCTGGTTCGATGCCACGCTCCTTGAGATCTGAACCGCACCGATCGCCCTGTTCCCGCGCCATATCGCCCGCGACAGCGAATAGCGCCGAACGGCACTTCGAGGTGCGGTTCAGAATTGCCGGAACTCGCCGGACTCAATCACCTGTTCCAGAACGCGACGACGGGCGCCGTTTCAGAATATGGGCTCATCGAGGAGACGATGGCCGGTGGTTCCCAAGACGATCGCCGACTGGATACTGGAGCGCTTCTGATTCCGAGATGTCTCTGTTGGGTAATCCCGCGTCGGTAGGACCATTCAAGAGGCGTCTCTTCGCGGGCCTTCGGCAACTACTTACACCGTATGTTTGTTACGGTGTCTCACCTACTCACAGTGTCAATCTGTCCCAGGAGGAGCCGACCGTGGAGGACACCATCAGCAACCGCATCAACGCAGACCGTCGGGGAGTGCTGTCCTCACTCTGGATCTTCGTCTTGTTCAACATGCTCTTCCGTGACATCCACGAGTTCGCTCGTCCGGGCTGGATCGAAGAACTCATGTCGATGGAAGTTGCCGAAGGACTGCTGCTTGCATCCGGGATCGTGCTGAGCCTGTTCATCTCGATGATCGTGTTGAACCGAGTGTTGCCTTCCACCGCAGCCCGCTGGGCCAACGCCGCTCTTGCCGTCGTGGCGATCGCGTCTATGGTGGCCAATCCACCGGGCGACCTCGACGACATCTGGTTCTTCGTCGTCGAGATCCTCGCCCTGCTGGCGATCATCGGTCTTGCCTGGACCTGGCGGACGGACCCAGCTGAGCGCAGCCCTGATCCGGTGGTAGCGAGCGAGACCTAGCGCTCCCAGACCGGGGAGGTGGGTCCCGCTGGGGCGGGCCTACGTACGAGTTGTGCCAGCTCCCGGCCTGTTCGCCTGCGCCAACGCATCGTTGCCGCATCTGTGGTGGGCGAATGCTGGAAGCCGTGGATGCTCGACGAGAACGTTGCTGCTCACCGAACACCATGCAGGAGATGAATGCGATCATTGGTCCCAAGTGGAGCCGAGGAGGGCTTGAGTGAATAACGCGAGATCCGCCAAGGATCCGACGCCCTTTTCGGAGTTGAACGGCTTGTTGGCGGAGTTGATCGACTGCGTGCAGTCGATTCTCGCCGACGATCTCGTCGGCGGTTACGTCGTGGGGTCGTTCGCTCTCGGAGCCGGCGATCTCTCCAGCGACTGCGACTTCATCGTTGTGACGAAGGAGCCGGTCACCGGTGAGCAGGAACGAGCCCTCCGTCGGCTGCACGACGAGATCCCGACGCGTCCGGGGCATTGGGTGACGAATCTGGAAGGCAGCTACGCACCGCAGGCAGATCTCGGGACGCTGGAGCGGCTCGACGGGGAGTGGCTGTATGTGGATCGGGGCTGGCGGGAGATGCAATGGTCACCCCACTGCAACGTCGCAGACACCCGATGGATACTCCGTGAGCGCAGCGTTCCGCTGATCGGGCCCGAGCCGCGGACCTTTGCGTGTGAGGTTCCCGCCGACCTGCTGCGCGACAGGATGCGCACCCTGATCGGGAACTTCCTTGAGGATCTGCTGAGCTGGACCAGTTTCGACATGATCTGGGCGCAGCGGTACGCAGTGGAATCCATGTGCCGCATGCTGTACACCCTCGAGACCGGAGAGGTGACCTCGAAGCTGGCTGCCCTCGAATGGGGAAGGGGGGAGCTCGCGCCGGCATGGCGGAATCTCATCGCGCAGGCGCGGGCTGACCGGCCAGTCCCTTGGGATGACCCTCCACGCCCAGGAAGCGTGGAGGCCACTATCGCCTTCGTCGAATACGGCAAGGAACACGCACGCAGACTCACCGGCGCCTGACCCGGCAACACCGACCCGCAGGCAGCGTTCGGTGTGTCCGGCGAGCTCGTCGGATGGAGCACGCCGATCACCAAATACTTCGCCATAACGAGCATTGTGCCGAGTGCTCGATATCGATGCCTGTTTGGTTGTCAAGGGGGTTTTTGGGCGCGTTGGTGCCGCTCGGCCGTGACCGAGGTGATCGTGGG
>JARGFH010000124.1 GCA_029210695.1 Acidimicrobiia bacterium | reverse complement strand
GAGCGAAGTCGACGATACGTTCCTCGGGTGTCACACGCCGAACGGTACCCCATCCGACCACGGCCCCGTCGACCCGCCTTCACCGGTCATACTCCCCGCCACCGATCTGATCGGGTCGGCCATTGGCAACCTCCGGAAGGAACACAGCCGACCCACCCCACAGCCGCAGCCTCCGTTTCGCCGGCTACAAGGAGCACCTCCGACGGAGAGTCGGCGGCACCACCGGAGGAGTTCGGCTGGCACACGCGGACAGTGGCCCGAACACCACATGTCTCGAGGTGTCGAGTACGGCAGAATGGGATAGTGAAATACAGCACTGCGATCGGTCGGCTCCGCCAGGTGGCCGACGACCTCACCGACCACACTTCATCGTGGCGAGACTCGGTCATTGTTGAGGCGCACGTGTTCGGCGACCTGTTGACGGGACCCGACACCATCGAGGTGATCTGGATGGCGCAAGTTGTTGACCTTCCGGTCGAGGAGGTCACCTGGCTGGCTCGCCCCGCCCAAGCAGAAGCGACCGCCTCGATCCTCCGCTTCGACAAGTACCCGCTGCGGTGGTGGTGGCGGCCCACCACCTGGCCGGTGTGGAACCACGCCATCTCCCGGCCGGTCCGTTTCTGGTCCAGAGAACTCGGACCCGACCATACGACCCTGGGTTTGTTGGCAGACCGTCGCCTGGGCGAGCTCGCGGTACTCGAACCGGCCGACCGGGCGGTGTACCGAGCGCAGCTTCAAACGGAACTCGAGGCATCCAGACGGCATCTCGGCCGAGTGGTCGACTCCTACCATGACCGGGATTGGCGGCGGGACCACCAAGGTTTTGGTGTCTATCCCGAAGACCACCTGTGGTGGGCAACCCAAGGGTTCCTCGAACTCGACGACGCCCTCCAAGCAAACGACCAACCCAACCCACCCACCTGATTCGGTAGCCCTCATCATTCACGCACAGATCGCCCTGATCTCGCGCCATATGGCGCCATATCGCACCTGAGCCGAGGGTGCGCTGTATCGGCACCTACGCGCTCGGACATGGCCTGATCGACGTCACCCAGCGTGGCGATCTCGTGGGAGCGTCAAGTGGTGCGCGACTTGGTATCGCTTTAGCCGGGGTTTCGGTGTGATCTGGTTGGCCGGTTCGCCAAGCACGGGCTGAGGAGGTCTGCAGGAGCCACCAGAGTGGGGGCGTGGGATACTTGTCTGGTGACGCAACGCCGGTTCCTTGTGGCTCGAAACCCGGATCCCGACTCGTCGCTGCCTTATCTGGTTTGGCTTCCGGTTGGGGATGGGGTGGTGCTCAAGGCAGGTGATTCCTGGCCGCGCACAGCCAAGGTGTACTGTCACCGGGCCGACCAGTGGCCCGATGATCCCGACATCGTTGAGGACGTTGGGGTGCGGTCTTGTGTGCGAAGAGGGGCCGCCATCGACTTGGTGTTGGACCGGGGCCGTCTGAACCGCAGCCAGTTTGTGTTCACCCGCCTCAAGGGTGGTCGGGAAGGCATCTTCTGGCAGACCGCCCGTACCACCCGAGCCTCCCGACCTGCTATTCGGGTACCGGGCCGGCGAGCCTCATGGTTGTCCGATATCACCATCCTGGTCGACACTCGCGAGCGCTATCCCTACAAGTTCGCCAAGCAGCAGGTCGGTACCGCCCGCCAGGCCCTCCCGGTCGGTGACTACGGGGTCATTTCCGACAATCGGGTGGTCGGCCTAGTGGAACGCAAGAGCCTCCAAGACCTCGCCAAGGGTCTCACCGAGGGCACCCTGGCCTATCAGCTCGCCGACCTCGCCACTTACCCGCGCGCCGCGGTGGTGGTTGAGGAGCGCTACTCGGCGGTCTTCAAACACGAATACGTCTCCGGTGGCTGGCTGGCCGATCTGCTCGCCCGCCACCAGGTCCGCTACCCCACCGTTCCCATCGTGTTCTGCGAGACCCGCCCGCTCGCCGAGGAGTGGACCTTTCGCTTCCTCGGGGCCGCCCTTGCCCACCACCTCGACCAACCCACCAACCCCACCGCTCCCCGCGATTTGCTCGGTCCGCCTATACCATCTGATACAGAGCAGTAAGGCCCCCGAGAACCGAGCCGAACGGCACGTCGAGGAGCAATCGGTGGGTTGATGGTGTCACAGCCACCAGGTCCACGAAGCGCCGTCGATGGGAGGGTTGTCGAGGAACCGGCCCAGTGCTCCGATGAGGTTCCCCGGGTAGGCAAGCGACGCCCGATTGAACCGTTTCGGATTCGTGAAGATCAACCCGGCGTGGCTTCTGCCCTCACTGGCCCATTGGAGCGCGAGCGGTGAGAAGTCGACGATGTTCTCTGTGACCAAGGCACGTTCGCGGCTGGTGGCGTGATCGAGCAGGTCCGCATCCGAGGCTCCTCGCAGAGCGGCCACAGCCGCTACCGCGACGACGTCCCAGCCTTGTGTGGTGAGGGCGTCAGCAATGCTGGGGGCATGCATCTCGTCGAGAAGGAGCTTCATCTCCCGAGCAGCGCTCGTTGACGACGCCACAACGCCTCGACATCGTCGGCGAGCTGAGCCCGGGTCGCAAGGTCGGCATCGATCTCTTCGGTGAATTCGGCGTAGTAGGCCAGTGCCGCATCGATCAGAGGTTCTGTGACGGCCAAGAGCTCTGCGGCTCGGGATCGACGCTGGTCTGCAGGAACATCGCCATCGACGATGGCACCGATGACGTCGGCTACCTCGGGTCCACCGACGAGGACGGGTCGGCGACCGGATGGTCCGTCTCGGAATACCACCAATGGGTGAGCGTCCATGCGCAACCCCTCATTGATCAACCGTTCGGCCAGGGTCGAGACCCCGATGTCACGCCGGTGGGCGCTGTCCTTGAGTCGTTGGTGTAACGGCTCGTCTGAGAATCGAATCGATACAACAGGCATGACTACATTGTAGTCGGCCGTCGCCCATTCTGCTAGGGGTGCGCCACTCACCCGACCCATATCGCCCTGTTCTCGCCCCATAACGAGCATTTCGGGAAGTGCTCAGTATCGGCACCCTCCTGCGCTGTCGGCCTGGCTCCACGGCGAACACGGATCGTGGCGGAGTCGTTCCGATCGATGATGGATCTAGGACGGATCACCCACAGTTCCCGACCTCGCGAGCGGTTGGGTTTAGCACGTGGGAGTGATTGGCGGCATTCTTGACTGTGACGGTGCGCTCGGAGCAATGACCCACCGAAGAGCCGACATGTGAGGGTGAAAGCCGGCCACGCTGGAAGGTCCGAGAGGACCGAAAGTGACGTTCCCTCTTTGTCTTCTCTCGATCTGCCGGTTACCGCGCACCTTGCGTTGGGTCAGAGCCTGCAGATGTGGTGGTGATCTGATTCCCTAAGTCGATATTGGTGTCAAGTCGGGTTTGACGTGCGATGGGGCGGCGGGGATGCTTGATGG
>JARGFH010000123.1 GCA_029210695.1 Acidimicrobiia bacterium | reverse complement strand
GATCAACAAACCAGAGGAGGACACGCCGACCCAATGAAACAATGAACCGTCTGTCTCAAAAAGCTTGACAAGTTCCGCTTTGACAACTTACGCATGCGACGGTCCGGAACCTCGAATCGTTTTAGGGTCTCCCGAAAGCTGACGCGCTCGCCAGACTCCATGGCGAGGATCCGTTCAAGGTGTCTGGCGGTCAAGAATCCCGCTGTGCCAGGAAACTCAAGCTGTCGCGCCGCAGAACGACATGCGGCTGGAGACCCAGCCGCATGTCCACCTATCGTTACCTTGCCCTCCGATGGCAGCACAACGCCGGTGATCAAATTCAGCAGGGTCGACTTGCCGGCACCGTTTCGACCGAGAAGGGCCGTGGTCCCCGAAGCGAGCGCCAACGAGATGTCCGTGAGAGCTGTCACTGCACCGAACTTCTTGCTGACGTGATGGAGGATCACGCTCCCAGCCATCGGCGCTGGCTGTGTCGTCGATGATTCTCCCGCGGAGGGTGCGGGCGAGGTCACGCCTAGTATCCGGAGCCGTTCATCCAGTGCTGACCTCCAGCGCCCACGGTGGATTCGACCCACGGGTGGTCATCTAGACAGGCGGGGCAGATTCCGAATTTGAAGCTCGCGTTTGTCTGCTTGCGCTTGTATTGCACGCCTCCCGATGTGTATGTGAACGTGTCATCATCGGCCATATCCGTAAAGGTCCATCCTGGATCCGAGGAGAGCTTGTTGTCGGTCACAGAATGGGCGCTGATGGTGGAGCCGTTACCGGTCCATAAGACCTGATGACGATAGGCCCATCGCAACGGGTACACACCGGTTCGATACAAGTCGTATTGGAGGGACCAGGTCGCGGCTTCCGCGACGCCCGCCCCGGTCAGCACGAATACGCTCAACACTGCGACTACCAATAGTCGCATTCTCTTCTTTATTGACATGGAATCCTCCAACCTCCCGAGGTCTTGCATGGGCCCTCCTGGCCCTGTTTCCATTGCGACGGTGTCAGCTCCTCTCCTTGGGCTGCCTCTACTGGTCATCGCTTTGCCGGTCGGACAGAAACGGTTCCATGGTGGGCCGGATGCCTCTCGCGGTATCCAACTATCTGAGGACGTGACTCGAGTCCGGCCGCGCCGAGGGATCGAGTTCGCGTGTTAGCACACAGCGGAGTCGGATGCCGACGTCAAACGAGGGCTGCTGCTATCCCTTTTCTGGAGGGGCCAGACCCCGGGCCGCCAAGCCGGGACTTACACAGCGGCACACCACGACGCCCGGGATTGCGGGCGAGCCGCGATGGCACGCCGCGCGGTCTCGACTTGACAGCCCGGCGCCGATGGGTGGGTCACGCCCTCAGAGAGATGTTCACATCCTCAAGGTGAAGAAGACCGTTGGTTCCTCTGCGCCACCGTTAGGAACCCCATGGGGTGCGTCTGTTGCGGATCATCCGCACGATGAGGAGCAATAGGACAGAGCCCGACAACGAGGCAATGAACCCACCCCAGGTGAATTCCAGGCCGCGGTCCTGAATGACGTTCCAGAGAGTCCCACCAAGGAGCGACCCGACTAGGCCGATGCCGACGTTGACGAGAAGGCTCCTCTCTTCACGGCCACCACCGACGATCGCGCCTGCAAGGCCACCCACAAAACCAAAGACGAACAGAGCCACCAACACCGCCAGAAGGACTCCGATGATGATCACGCCGCCCCCAGTCCACCTAATCGCGACACGTGGGCGAGATGCCCGCCGAGGCTATCTGTCGATGATAGGCATTGTCGTAGACCTGGTGACTGACTCTGCTTCATTGTTGCTATCGCGTGAGTCGATGTTGGGCGTCGCGATCGTCTTGACCGTTACTTTGCCCACAGCTCCTGATTGGTTCCAGGCGATTCGTCTACGAGAGGTCGACGAAACAAGTCCCGGCCGGTCCGGATTCCCGGAAACTGCATGCGGCACGAACACCGGAGTTGACGATATTCAGGCCTCTTCGACTGTAGACCCTCCCGAGGGAACCGATTCCCCGCTTACGGCAAACAATAAGCGCGTTGAATCAACGAAGAGAAGAGGTATCGGATGCGCAGGGGTGTTTGGTGTCTGCTCGTGGTGGCTGTGACATTGGTGAGTCCTCTGTCAGCACGAGGTGAACTCGAGCCGGAGCCGGGTGAGGACTACCACTGTGTGGCGGTGGTGGCAGGTGAGGAGGAGGATGGTGAGCTGGTCCTGACCCCCTGGGTGTGTTATGGGGATCCCGACGACAGAGATGCCCGAGCCCTTGAGCTCACTGATTCGAGTCAGCGGAGAATCCCTGACCCTGGGCTCGATAAGGGAGCCCTTGCGGCGAGCTTCACGTTGGGCACCCACTACGACGGATATAACGGAACTGGCTCCTCGCTGACTGTCGTGGGTGGCTCGTGTTCGGGTGGTTGGTGGAACACTCCATCGAACTTTTCGAACAAGACTTCCTCGTCGTATCACGGGTGTCCCAGGCTGCGTCACTATGACCTGCCCAACAAGGGTGGCGCCTCTTGGACGACCACAGGATCTGGCTCAACGGTGAACTTGACCTCTTTCAACAACAGGACCGAGTCGGTGCAGTATCTGCCTTAACCTGGGTGGAGTGAGTCGGGATAACCCCGTCGACGAGACCGACGCCGACCTGATTCGACGCTCGCTGGTTGACTCGCCGATGTTTGCCGTGATCTTCGATCGTCACTACGGGTCGATCCATCGGTATCTGGTCCGGCGTCTCGGCCCTGAGGTCGGTGGCGAGTTGTCGTCGGAGACCTTTCTCCGAGCCTTCAACCAACGGGACCGTTTCGACCCGTCCCATCTGTCGGCGCGTCCTTGGCTGTTCGGGATCGCCGCCAATCTGGCAAGGATGGAAGCACGACGACGTTACCTGGAGTCACGATCCCTCGGACTGGGTCCGGCGTCCACCGGGCCGGAGGACTTCGCAGCAGATGTAGCGGTGAGGCTCGACGCTATGGAGGAAGCTCGAAAGGTGGGCCTCTACGCTTTCTTGGAGCGACTGCGGGAATCGGACCGTCAGGTCCTCCTGTTCTACGCGTTGGGGGATCTCACTCAGGGCGAGATCGCCTTGGCGCTTGGCATTCCGCTCGGAACGGTGAAGTCCCGGCTGCATCGGACACGGGCCGCGCTGCGAGAACTGTTTGAGCCCGAACGGCAAAGCGGTCCCCACGAGAGAGACAGTACGCGATGAATGAGATAGAGCGTCTGCTGAGCTTGCTCTTCGACGGTAAGCCCACCAAAGGCGAGGAGCAGGCTGCCCGCGCCCGTCTGGAAGCTCACATCGCCGAGCAGGGAGCAGCTGACACAGACCGTTCGATGCCGGATGGGCTGGCGTCCGCCGACAACCCCCCGAGACCAGATTCGGACCTTAGAGCGAGGAGCCGTCTGGGTCTTCGACCGGGCTGGGCCGGAGTCGCCGTGACCTCAGCTCTTGTGATGGTTACAGCTATCCTGCTCGCTCGGGTTCTTTTGCCCGGACCAGTGGCCGGGCTGGTCGAGTTAGCCGAAGCCACCAGGCTGCTACCCGACGAGGAGTTCGGCGAGGCAACCCTGATCAGAGAGCGAGACGAAACCGTTCTCGTAGTAGAGCCGGCGGCCGAAGTGAATCGCCCTGGGAGAGTTGGAGACTCCGGAGCTTGGAAGCGAGGATGGAGTTATGGATTATCAGGGTGATGGGA
>JARGFH010000122.1 GCA_029210695.1 Acidimicrobiia bacterium | reverse complement strand
ACAGAGTGACCAAAACCCGGCCCGGGGGGTCAATTTTCAACCGGTGCCAGGGGGTCAATTTTCAGGCGGTGTTGACATATTCGACAACGTGATGAGCGCATCTCCAGACGTACTAGCCCGATTCACCGCTATCTCTTCTGGAGAATGAGCTTGATCGGTCGTATCGTCTGACACTTGAGAAACGAGAGGGCCTCGTCCACGATTGGGACGGGGCCCTCTTGAATTCTCGGTAGGTTGGTGGTCGGACTCATCCCAGGCTAGAACGATGGATGTTTTGCGGTTAGGCGACTGGAAGCGGCACGAACCTCTTCGGATGTGACGACTCGTCCGAAGCCACTCCGTGCATCCTCGAGAGCCTGCAGATGCGCTGCCTCAGAGTGGGCGATCATGCAATCTGACACCAACGTTGTCCAGTAATCTCTGCAGAAGGCCTCCCGAGCCGTCGTTGAGACGCAGACGTTGGTGGCGATGCCGGTGAAGACGATCGATTCGATCCCTTTGGAGCGAAGGATCAACTCCAGGTTCGTCCGCAAGAAAGCGTTGTATCGATGCTTGGTGACCACGGCATCGCCCGGTTCGGGAGCGATTTCCGGATGGAACTCCGCACCTAGGGTCCCCTCCCGGCAGGTCTGGGAGCGGTGCGGCCGCGTGGAGTAGCGGCTACGCCACACAGCTGAGTCAGTATGTTCGCTGTGGACCGCTCGCGTATATACGACCGGGTATCCTGCGCCCCGCATCTCACTGAGAAGCGCACGTAGTCGAGGGATCATGCTCTCTGCAGCGGGAAACTCCCGCGGGTCGCAGAAATCGTTCTGGACGTCGACCACCATTACGGCCGTAGTGGTCGGATCCAGCACAGTCGCAAGGGGAGGAAGGGTCTTGATCATGGCTGTGCTCCTGTCGTTGCTCGTGGTCACGCGATGATGGAGGCGTTTCTGAGTTCTTGCAGGCGCTGCGGCCCGAGACCGAGCAATCCACCGAGCACCTCATCGGTGTGTTCTCCCAGAAGAGGCGGTGGTCGACGTATCGACGCAGGCGTCAGACCGAAGTCAACCATTGGACCTACAAGGCGCGTAGGGCCTGCCGTAGGATGCTCAATCTCGTGAATCAGGCCAAGAGCATCCACCTGTGGATCCGCCAGCGCCTGGGAGATGTCGTTGATCGGTGCCACCGGGACGTCTGCGTCTTCCAACCGTGTCAACCAGTATTCGACCGTGTTTTGAGCGACCCGATCGCTGATGAGGTCGATCAGTGCGTCACGATGGGCAACACGATCCGCGTTGCTACGAAAGCGCGGATCATCCATCAGCGATGGCATCTCCAGAACGTCACACATCTTGCGCCAGAACTGCTCATTCGGAGCGCCTATCATGATGTAGCCGTCGGCCGCAGCGAAGGCCTGGTACGGAACGATTGAGGGATGCCCGCTGCCCCAGCGCCCCATGATTTCGTCAGCCATGAGGTAGTTCGTGGCGGCGTTGATGAGCGTCCCGATCTGCGTTGCGAACAGCGAGAGGTCGATGCGCTGCCCGAGTCCGGTACGGTGCCTCGCCAGGAGAGCGGCGCTGATTGCTCCCTGGGCAGCGATTCCCATGGCAACATCCAGGATCGCCACCCCAGGCTTCACGGGCTCTCCGGCAGGCTCGCCTGTGATACTCATCAGACCTCCGAGAGCAATGATGAGCGCGTCGTAGCCCGGCTGGAACTGGCGTGGACCTCCAAGCCCGAATCCCGTCATCGAGCAATACACGATTCCTGGAGCGACGGAACGCAGATCGTCGTAACCGAGCCGTAATCGATCCAACGTCCCGGGGCGGAAGTTTTCAACTACGACGTCGGCGGACTCGGCCAAGCCAAGAACCAGCTCGCGACCTTGATCGGTGCCGAAGTCGATGGCGACGCTGCGCTTGTTGCGGTTGACCGTGAGAAAATAGACGCTCTCGCCGCCAACGAACGGTGGCCCCCATCTCCGGGTATCGTCGCCGGTACCCGGCCGCTCGATCTTGATTACGTCGGCTCCATAGTCGCCCAGAAGCATCGAGCAGTACGGTCCGGCAAGGACACGGGTGAGGTCGAGGACGCGGATGCCGGCCATCGGCCCGTCCGCTAGGTCCGTTGCTCGGTCGCTGGGCTCACTCATAGGCGGTTGCTTCCTTCCTGTCTCCGTCTTCTCGCCACGGTCGGAACGGAGATTGATCTCGGTAAGGGCCCGCCCCACCCTTCGTGACCAGCGTCGCTCGCCGGTGGTCCACGTCGTAGCGGCCGTTGAGGGCGTCCAGGATCCAATCCACCATGAAGTGAAGATTGTCGATACCTAGTGGTCTGTCTGCTATTTGATGACCGGGGTAGGCAGTGCCACGAACCCTGCCACAGCGGGGATCGTCCGGCAGGAGACCAAGTCACCAAATCCGCGACGGACCACTAGAAGACCCGGGACGTCACGATAGGAGTGGAATTGATCCTCCAGAATCCACAACTCCTTGGGACCGGCGAGTTCATCGAACACCGCTTCGACTTCATGCAGGGTGGTTAGCGGGTCGAACTCCCCAGCCGATATCAAGGTGGGACACATGATCTTGGAGCCGTGACCGAGGATCACCATGCGCTCTGCCATTCGGTCGAAACGGGCCTCGTCATCCTCACCGGCCATCATCATGAAGATCTGTTTGAACCTTGGAGACGCCCGCTCGAAAATTGCCCGTTTGTCTCCGAAGCAGACCGCGTCCACCGCCACCGCTTTGACTCGTGGGTCGCGTGCTGCTGCACGTAACGCCCAGAGAGATCCGAAGCTCCGTCCGATCACCGCAATACGTTCGGGATCGACCTCCGGAAGCTCGAGCAACAGATCAAGCGCGGCAGAGATGGCCCGCTCGTAGTTGTCGTCGGTGATATGGAGCCCTCGCAAAGTGCTCTCCCCCTGGCCAGGTCCATCCATGCTGAATACGTGGACACCGTGCGGCATGAACACCTCAGCCAGCGGACCGATGCCGGACGTTTCCTTTGTTCCGTCCATACCCGGAATGAACAGAATCATGGGCCCCTTCTTCCTTCCCGGCTGGAGATGGAGGTGAGCCGGCATCGACGCGGCCTCCCAGGGAACCTCGATACGCTCGATAGGGTGCGGTGACAAGGCACGGACACGAGTGTTACAGGCGATCGCGCGGTCGAACCAGTACCGTTTCTCGTCGAACCGCTCCGGGTCGAAAATGCTGTGTTGGGCATCGACGTATGACCTGACCGCGTCTGCGTATGCAGTGAGCGCGACGTGCCGATGCCCAGCCGCTTCCGCGTCACGCGCCAGTTGCTCCGAGCGCAGCGCCCGTTGACCGACGATCTTGGAGATCATGACATGACTGCGTACCTCGGCCGGAAGGATGCGCGTGTCAGGCTCAAAAGTCTGCGCCCGTCCGGTGGTCTTGATCAGGTAATCGAGAATCCACTGCTGATTGTCGCGTCGGCGGGGAAGATCCATGTTGTCAATCACTTCCACGGGGAGTCTCTCGTCTCATCCTAGGTTTCGAGGAGTTCCGCCGGAAAGAGCTCTTCAAGTTGAAGCGGTCGCTCGAGCAAACCGTCGGCGACGGAGCGGTTGATCGCCGTTCGAATCGCGGCTGCGTTGGCGGAGACGCCATAGGGGAAGGGGTCTTCGCCGAACTCCCGATCCTGCTCCTCGAAGTGCAAGTGGGAGAACAGCAGTGAATTGAGGCGAAGCAGGTCGCGGGTCGCGTATGCGGTTTGTTTTGCGGCCTCGAACATATCAAACAATTCACGAGGCAGGGCCGGACGTCGACCTGTATCGCCCTGGGATTCTTGGAGACTCTTTACCTTGGAAGCGAGGATGGAGTTATGTCAAAGAAACTGCAGGCGC
>JARGFH010000121.1 GCA_029210695.1 Acidimicrobiia bacterium | reverse complement strand
GCCCACATCATCACCACCACCGGCCAAAGCTACCGACTCACCCACCGCACCACCGGAGGAGGTAACACCTAAAACACGAGGACCTTTCTTGGCCACCAGCGAGGACCGCCGATGGCCACCAGCGAGGACATCAAGATGGCCCTTGACAATGCGTCGGCAGCGTCGACCACTGCATAGGCGGAGTAGTCCGAACCTGATGGTTCGCCAATCACGTGTTGGTGCTTGCTCCAATACCCGTGATCTGCCGATGCGACAGAGGTTGTGGCTACCACGAAGAGAACTGCGGCGAGGAGAATCAATACTTTGGAACGAGTAGGCATTGTCCCTCCTTCCGTAGGCAGGCCGGCGTCGAGCGTCTGAACCCTCTAGGGCGCGAACGGTCCGAGGTGAAAGCCATTTGCGAGAGCCATGAGTCCGCCTTCGGTCTCGGGCGCCAACTCGAGCACCCGGCTCCGATACCTCTCATCGAGGTCGCTCATGTCGCAGCCGAGATGACGGGCGCGGTCTCTGACTTCGTCTCGCCGGTTTAGGTACGCCTGCATCGCCGCTTCGGCTTCGGGCTCAACTAGGAGAAAAGCCCGTTCCGTGATTGTGGCGCTGTCAGATCGCAACCGAATGACAGATTCGATGGCTACATCGAAGAGATCGTCACACGATGTAAGGTCTACGACAGGAATGTTCGTCGTGTCGCTACAACCTACAAAGAGAGCCGTGCACGCCAAGATGGCGGCCAACGGTGCTCTAAGGATAATGGCCCTGGCCATGTTGTGGCCCCTTGAAAACTGCCCTGGTGCTTCACCTCTGCTTGGCGTCCGCGGGGGTCCCGCACAACGCCCTTCCGGCAGAGTCGGAAACTGACTATCGCCGGTGCTGGCACGGATGCGCGACCAGCGATGAGAACCATCCTTCTATCCTTCCTCCTTTGCTTTGCGCTGATCCTCTGCAACTAATCTGACCACGGTTGAGCCAGGCCGTCAACAGGTCTCAATCCCCTTTTCGAGAGAATCCGGCCGCCTGCGGAGCCCAAAGAGCAGAGCGAGACTCACTCCATCATGGGTTGACATACTCCGAGCCCGAGTCCGGCTGATCCTCCAGCTTCGCCCAATGGCCGGGTCGTTCGTCGGAGTGGTGCGCCACGCAGTGCTCTGGCACTGTCAAGTGGGGGTATGACGAGGATCCATGCAGGATCCTGAACGGCAGGAGCTACCGGGCTCTTCCGAGCAGCCATGGACGATGGGCCGTGTTCGGCGTATGCCCTGGTCAAGGTCAGCCTCGGGAGATCGTCATCCTCTCCAAGCGACCGGTAGCCGATGTATTCGCGCTGTATGTCGTGGGCGTCGGTATCGAAGCCTCGCTCCCGAAGCCACGTTCGTGTGGCGGCGTACACCATGGTCGTGGTCGCCAACCGCTGTTGGCCATCGAGGATCTGCCACGCATCGCCTTCGCCTGGTGCTACTAAGACGATGAGACCGAGGAAGTACTCGGGGGCAGTGTCCTGAATAGCTCGGACCACGTCACTGAAGAGCTGCTCTACTTCGTCGTTTGTCCAAGCGAAGTCTCGCTGATGATCCGGCACCTGGAAAAGCCTTCGGCTGCGAATCACCTCTCCGATCCCTTGGGTCTGTGCATCCAGGTAGGCCTCAGGCATCGGCTACTCCCACGTCACTCTTCGAACTCGGCTGACGATGTCGATCCGAACATGAACATGCATATCCAGGATTGTGGCTGCTGTTGGTCTCTGAGTGGTTGATCACCGTCGGTGATGACAGTCACTACCGGTGCTGCGACGATAATCGACGCTGCCATCGCGCTCTGATTCCAGCGAGAGTTGCACGCCACTCTCTTGCACAGGTTCCATGTTTCTTCAGAGAAGAGTCGAGCGAGTGTGGATTGCTGCGCAGCACTCTTCGAACGTTGGCCTGGGCGCGCTTGGCCATACGAGCTGATCTATCACCACTTCGTTGAATGCGGCGCGAACTGCCTCGTTCGTATCAACGTTGAATGCCGGCGAGTCTGCATAGCCCGACCGCGGGCGCCTTGTGGTCTCAAGACCCGCTGCCTCGGTGAACGTCGCCACTTCGCGGACGAGCACGTCGGCCGGCGAGATCGATAGTGCGGCCACGGTCTCTTCATCGCTGAGGAGGCACCAGACGTCGTAATAGTGACGAGCGAGCCGGGCCTGTTCTGCCGGGTTGCCGATCGTTGCAGCATGGTGCAAGATCGTGAGCTTTTCGATCAGCGTACGTACGGGCGCGAGCACCTGAAGCTCCACGGGAGTTGCCTCGCCGAAGTCGTTATCGAGGCCAACGATATCGGAGTGTTCCACGATCAAGCTTGTGACCTGGTGGAGCACAGTCGGCATCGTTCCGCCGCGGGCGCCGAGCTCTGGCGTGTCGTCGCCGGCAAGGTAACCGTGGTGTTGGGTACGTTGGCGCTCGTCCTCTGTGAGGAAGTAGTCGCCCACCTCGTTGACGTCGAGTTCGTGGGTGCATCCAAGACAGGGCCCACCGGGGGCTGTGAAGGCGACGCGTCTGCCGGCTTCGACGGTTCGGCCGCCGTCGACGGTGATGCCGGTAGCGACATCGAGATAGGGCATCTGGTGGGCCACGGCGAGACGGTTGAGGAGTAGGCGGGGACCGTCGTTGTCGACGCAGCCGATGATCAGGTCCACATCGGCGAGCCGGCGTGCGACGTGGTCGTCTTCAGCTCTGACCGCTGCCTCGACGCCTTGCACGACCGCGTCTGGTGCGATGGTGTGGATGGTGCGTTCGGCGGTGACAACCTTCGGCGCCGCCACGTCGCCGCGTTCGGCGGTGACCAGGCGGTTGAGGTTGGAGACCTCAACCGCGTCACCGTCCACGAGGACGAACTCTCGGACCCCAAGGTAGGCGAGATTCTGAGCCATGTGGGAGCCGGTGCCACCGAGCCCGACGAGGCCCACGCGTAGCCGCCCGAGGGTTTGCTGGCCGGTTACGCCGAAGACCGCCAGTTGCCGATCGGTAATCTCTTGGTCGAGCCGCATGCCAGCATTGGGTGCGGTCAACGCCTGAAGGGTCGCACCAGCGAGAACGATCCGATCGATGACGCCGGTTTCGGTCTTGTCCCCGGCGCGGCTGAACCACTCCCCGTACACCATGTCGTCCGCCCAGACGGTGGCGCCGTAAGGTCGGTCACGGAACGAGTCGAGGACGTAGTTGGCGAACGGCTCCAATCCAGCACGATCCGTCGCTGAGAAGCCCGGTGGCCCGAGGCTGTGATTGTGGGCTTCGACGAGCACCAGGCCCGTCGTGGCCGCTGTGTTCACCACGTTGTCGAGGGCACGGTCGGACATGCTCCACCCGTCATCATCGACGGCAACGTCGGCCGGGTCGACGAGGGTCGCATCCACCACGACCAGTGACGGACCTTCGGTGGTTGGCTGCCAGCGACAAATCAGGAACGCGAACCGCTCCCCCGGCCCTGAGAACAGGTGCTGAGCCACGCGGCGGTGATCGAGGTCGTCGATGAATCGTAGACCAGCCATCAGTTCACCTCCTCGAGGCGATGTAAAGCTCCGACCAGGTACGTCACCAACGTGTCCGATTGGGAGAGATCCGGCTGCGGCCGCCAGTCGGCGGCTTCGATGTGATAGGAGAATTGCAGCCACGAACGGTCGGCTATCTCACGGATTCCCATCGTGTTCGCTGGTGTCGCTCCGTTGGCGAGGCGGAGGTCGGCGGTCACGCAGATGTTGTCCGGGGTGTGGTCGGGTATCCGGGAGGGATCTCCACTAGGACTGGCGTGACCGTTAGGTTCCAGCCGTCGGGGTCGATCCAGGCTCAGATGCTCACGACCTGGTGATGAGCCTCTACGGGGGAATGAGCAAAGGCGAACGCAACCGCATCAAAACCCGAGTTCGCTCGGCGATGGCCGCCCAGGCTGCCATCGAAGGGCGCTTCCTGGGTGGTCGGTGAACCGCCCTGGGTTTGATGGAGACTCGGTTGTTTGGTTTCCAAGTCATCCGGTAGTGGTCAGTTGAGCGTAGT
>JARGFH010000120.1 GCA_029210695.1 Acidimicrobiia bacterium | reverse complement strand
AGATAGCCGTGCCCGTTGGCGGACTCGATTGCCCACTTTCGCTGTGGGAACTGCTCCGCCCAGGCCAACAGCTCGCTGGTCTGACGGCGGCTGGCACGGACCTCGAGCTCCGCCACCGCCTCCTCGCTACCGTTCACCGCCGCCGCGGCATGAGAACCCTTCGCGGGGTCGATTCCAATCATCACCGACATGACACACCTCCTCTGGTTCGGGGGTCGGTGGATCTGACGGTGGGCACTCCTGATACGGTCCTGCGTGCTACGCCTGTTTCGAGCCACACCGCCAGCAGAGATCCCGGCGAGCACGACAGCTCGCTCGAAAGCCAACCCTCACGGGCGGCAGGCACGTCGAGAGCGACACCCACCGGGACCCCTGCAACGTTACGGAACCAACTCCCGCAACGCCCCTACAGCCCTATCAGGCACGTAGGCGTGCGGCGCCTCGCTTCAGTGCGGTCACTGGTGGTGGTCTGGTCGATGGTCGATGAATGCGTTGGGGAACCGGGCGGCCGTAGGTAGCGTTCAAGTTGCATGGCACAGGAGACAGGCTGGTCGGACCGGTGGCTACACGTCGTGGCCGCCGTTGTTGTGTCGGTGTGGGTCTCTGGCTGTGGCGAGGCTGCCGTTTCCTCATCGACGGCTCCCTCATCGACGACTAGTTCTGTGGTAGTCCTGACGACGAGTTCAACAACCTTGACGACGTCCACCACGGCGGGGTCGAGCTTCGAGGAGGCTTCTTTGCCGCTGGTTGCGGAGGAGGTGGTGGCTTCCGACGACGGGATATTCCTGGTTTTGCATGGGGATGGGGCGCCGATCGTGCAGTTGTGGGATGAGCCGACGGCGGTGGCGTTCATGGTTGGCGAGGGTCTGGTGGTTGCCCAGCGGTCGACCGATACGGGTGGTGTGTACCCGCGGTGGGTTGAGGGTCCCATCTTGGTGTTTGACCCGGCCGGGGTCAGGCCCTTGCCGATGAGTGCGGGCCAGCTCAGGTTATTTGATGCAGGTGTGGTCGATGGTCGGGCGGTGGCGCTCGCTACCTCGACGGTCGAGGGTGGCCCCGACGACCGCGACGTGCGGCTTCTGTTGGTGGATCTGGTCACCGGTGTTTCAACCGATCTGGGGTCGGTCGGTGGTTGGGAGTCGGGGGTGAGTCAAGCGCGGCTTGCCGGCGAGAAAGTGGCGTTGGTGAGTGGAGGCGAGGGACGGCAGGGTTTCGGAGTGAGGTCGATGGATGGTACGGAGGTCTGGGCCTTGCCACCTGGTCCGGAAGCATCGCTCGCCATCGTCGTGAAGGACGGCGAAGTGACCCTGCTGGAATCCGGGTTTGTGGGCTCCGACTCGACGCTCACCTTGACCCGCTACGACATCGAGGACGGTTCCAATCTCGACGCCAGGACCGTCACCCTGAGATACGGTGATGGGGTGCGCATCGACGGCGGGTTCTGTTTCACGGCGGAGTGGTTGGGCGAAGCGCTGGTCTGTGATCAAACCTATGGCGGGCCGCTGCTTATCGACAAGTCCGGGGCGGTCGCCTACTTCGGTGGATTCGACCGGGGAGTGTTGACCGTGCCACGGGCAGGCCCGCTCCGCAGTTGTGATTCGGAGCGGGCGATCGGCGGGGATTTCGACGGGGACGGTATGACCGATCTGGCCATCTTCGACACTGGACCCCTGGAATTAGTGGTGTGCACCGCCCAATCGACCTATGCGGTTCCCGGGTCGGGTCACGGTGAGGTGTTGATCGCCGCCGATCTCAATGGTGACAGGATCGATGAGATCCTCACCGGCGGTACTGCCGCCTGGGGTGCAGGCGCAGATGTGCTCGCCATCGTTGATGGTGTCCTCGACTACGTGCACACCCCCGACGGGAAGCATCTCACCCTCTGGGAAGGCTTGCCCCCGCATGGGTTCCTCGCCTACGGATGCGGCGACTTCACCGACAACGGGAAACGGGAAGTCGCCATCATCGATGGCACGCTGCTGTCCGCCACCGAAGCCTCGTGGGAACGGTCCATCTACCGGATTGAGGGTCACGACGCCATCCAGGTAGGAACCGACAGCGGGACCTTCGACCCGTCCGGGTCGACTGATCCGCTTTCAAGCCCGGAGATCACAAACCTCCTCGGTGATCGCTGCTGGACCACCGACAGCTAACAGAAGCCCTCGGTCCAGCGCCCATATCGCCAAATCGGGGACAAGAACGCACATTCCGCCGAGTGCTCAGTATCGGCACGTATCGATTGGGTTGAAGACGCGGCGAGCGCCGACGCTAGACGTGTGGAAGGACTCGGGTGACTCCCGGTTGTGAACCCGTGTACAGGAAGGGGACCGTTTCCATCGCTGATTGTGACGACCTTTGGGGGTGTAACGTCTGTGTCCCTATCGGCGAAGAGTAGATATGACACCCGCAGTAGGAGGGACGCCAGCCTTCGCTGTTGCCGACATCGGGCATGACCCGGACGCTCTCGAGGCGTTTTACCGCCAGCACCTCGAGCAGGTGCAGCGGTTTGTTGCTCGTAGGACTGCCGACCCGGAGACTGCAGCTGACCTCACCGCCGACGTGTTCTTGGCTGCGATTGACAGTTCGCATCGGTATAAGCCCGATTTGGGGAGCCCTGCTGGCTGGCTGTACGGCATCGCTCGCCATGTCGTTGCCAGCCATCACCGTTCCGCTTATCGACGAGCGCGGGCCACCGCCAGATTCCGTGCTCGTGAGTGGCTCGACGACGAAGCTACCGAACACCTGGTTGCCCGGATCGATGCGGAGCGTAAAGCTCGCGCGGTGGTCGAGGCACTGGCGGACCTGCCTGAAGGGCAGCGTGCTGTCGTTGAACTCGTCGCCGTGGACGGGCTCAGACTCGACGAGGCGGCGCAAGCCCTCGGCATTTCGCCCAACAACGCTCGGGTGCGATACCACCGCGCCCGTCGGCGTTTGACCCAAACAGTCCCAAGCATCATCGAGGTGATCTCATGAGTACCCAACTCGACTCTTTCGAAAAGCGGCTCCTGGCTGAACTGCGTGACTACGTAGCCGAACCCGGTGCGGCCGGACGTCGCCATGAGCAACGGTCGCAACGCCTCGGTGCTTTCCGGTATGTCCTGCGAGGCATCGCAGTGGCTGCCGCGATTGGGGCCATTCTTATGGTGCCCGGTCTCGGCTCAACCCCTGCCTACTCCGTGGGTGAGGGCAACGCCGGCGAGGTCCACGTCCAGATCAACCGGCCCGAAGACGCTGCGGGTCTTGAGCGAGCGTTGAAGGAACATGGCATCAACGCTGACATCACCTACCTTCCCGCCCTACAGACCTGCGCCCCGGGCCGATACACAGAGGTGGACCGAGAGACCAACATGATGGTCAGCATCAGCGAGCAACACATCTCGGTGACCCTGGCCCCCGACACTGTCCGCGACGGTGAGACCTTTGTTCTCACCTGGTCGGTCGAACCCCTGACTGACAAAGAGCTGGAACAGATCGGTACCCAAGACGGCGAGAACGCGGTCGGCGGCTTTTCAACCAAGGGCGATTTCGCTGTTGCGACAGGTGCAGTGGCACCGTGCCAACCAATAGCTGACAAGTGACGTGGATCGGACACCGGTCCCAAAGGCACTCCCACCCGTCTAAGACCCGAATTCGAGAGACTGACAGCCCTGATCCTAAGAGTCGGCACGTCCAGACCGAATAGCGCATATCACCCTGATCCCGAGCGAAACCGCCCATGTATCTGGAACCGCTCAATATCGGCACGTCGGCGAGCGCGGTGCCGGCCACTCAGCGTAACGAAGAGGACTCACGAAACTGTTGTGTTTCGTCCATTTGATACGGGGACCCCATAACGCACCTCACAACCACCCGTCCCCGAACGGCACTTCGAGGAGCGGGTACTCCGAGAGCACATCGACCATGGAACGTGAGGGCACCCCCTGCCCGACAGCCAGTTACACCGTTCTCCGACATGCCCTTTCGGGAAGCGCCGGGTCATTCCTCCAGGCCGAGGTGACGACGGAGGATGTTGGGTCGCATGGTGATTCCCCCGCTGGTGGGTATCCGGTCGAACGACCGGAGTAGGGCGATGAGGTCTTCTCGGCGGGTAGGGTCGACGGCTGCTTGGCGGGGTGTGATCCCTCCCAGGGCAGGGACTTCTTCGCCGATCCACCGCCGTTCCATCATGTCGAGGATCTGTTCCACTATCTCCGG
>JARGFH010000119.1 GCA_029210695.1 Acidimicrobiia bacterium | reverse complement strand
CCGCGCCGCGGCCCCACTCCCACGCGCCCTGACAACACCAACCAAACCACCCAGGGCTTGACACAGGAAGTGTTGCATGTGCGTGTGGTGTTGACAGGGTTCTGTGCGCGATCGCGCTGTGCGCTGGCGATGTCTGTCGAGTCAGGTGCTCTTGCCTCGTGGTCGGTGGTGGATGGTGCATCGGATGGTCCTTTCGCCTGGGGTTCGGTTCTGCGGGTTTCCCTGGTGGAGCGCTTTGGTGGCTTCTCGAGACGAGCTGTGTGTCCTTGGGGTTGAGATCCCGGAGTTCATTGCCTGATTCGCCGTTGGGGAGTGGCCTGGGCTGTCGAGTGCCCGATTGGAGGGGTCCCCCGTGCCCTTTGGCGATCGCTGGCACGTTGGGGCACAGAGGGCATCTCGCCGCTTCTCTTTGCTGTCGGGAGGAGCTTTGCCTGCCGATACGCCAGCTGCGCCGACAAGCTCGCCCCTCCGCCGACGGGGGTCTGGTCGAGAAGGTGAGCGGATGGCACAGGACACGCCAAGATGTTCGCCGGTAGCCCTGTCACTACGATCTCAGGAACCCTCCAATTTCGCGGTCATGGTCCAGATCCGAGCATCTGACCCTCTCACCAGAGTGTTATGAGAGTGTCTGTAACCCTTTCATCAGAGTTTCGACAGAGTTGCTCTGTCCCGGTCGCCCCTTCACAGCACGTCCGGTGTTTCGGCAGAACATGAGGCGGCGGTGCGGATCAGCCGGCCGGCCGTGACAGGGTGTTTGGCATTCTGCTGAAAGGGTCGTATCGCAGCATGCGGGTATGGAACAGTCTGCGGCGCCGGGTGTCGATCGGCAGTACAGCGAGCCGGCCGGGATCGTCATGGACGCCACCGGTCCCCCGGTTCTCAACGAGGCTGCAGCTGGAGTTCTGCTCCGCATCCTGCTGCGCGCCGCTGAACGGCACGGTATGGCGAATGTCACACACCTGGGTGCCCTTCGGGTACGCTCGGATTCGTAATGCGATTCGCGTTCTACGGCAGGGTCTCCACCGAAGACCAACAAGACCCCGAATCATCGCGCAACTGGCAACTCGCCCGATCCCGCCAACTCATCGACCCGGCCGGCGGCGAAATCATCACCGAATTCTTCGACATCGGCCAGTCCCGGTCCTTGCCCTGGTCGCGAAGGCCAGAAGCCACCAAACTCCTTCAAGCTCTCGCCGACCCGGACCGGGGATTTGACAGTGTGGTGATCGGCGAACCCCAACGGGCGTTCTATGGCAACCAGTTCGGACTCACCTTCCCCGTCTTCGTCCACTACGGGATCGGATTGTGGGTGCCTGAAGTTGGCGGAGCGGTCGACCCAGGATCGGACGCTCACGAAATGGTCATGAACCTGTACGGTGGCATGAGCAAAGGCGAACGCAACCGCATCAAAACCAGGGTCCGCACCGCGATGGCCGCCCAGGCAGCCATCGAAGGCCGATTCCTCGGCGGAAGGCCACCCTACGGCTACGTGTTGACCGACGCTGGCCCGCACCCCAACCCTGCCAAGGCTGCCGCTGGCCAACAGCTCCGGCGGCTCGAACCCGACGCCAAAGCGGGTCCGGTGGTGCAGAGGATCTTCACCGAGTTCCTTGCCGGCCGGGGCCTGTTCGCCATCGCCGAGAGACTCACCGCAGATGGGATCCTCTCCCCGTCCGGACATGATCCGGCTCGCAACCGTCACCGCTCGAGCGGTGGAGGCGCCTGGTCGAAGTCGGCGGTTCGGGCCATTCTCAAGAATCCCCGTTACACCGGGTACCAGGTATGGAACCGCCAGGGCCGCCACGAGATCCTCATTGACGTGAATGACGTCGCCCTCGGCCATGACACCAAGATGCGATGGAACGACCCCAGCCAATGGGTCTGGTCTGAGGATCCGACCCATGCCGCCATCATCTCCGTCGAGACCTTCAATGCGGCCCAGGACATATTTGCGGGCTCCCAACGTGCCGCGCTCCGCCGGAATCGCACCAAACACACCTACGTGCTCTCAGGGCTGGTCCGCTGCGCTCTCTGTGACCGCAGAATGCAAGGATCATGGAACAACGGCAAGCCGTACTACCGCTGCAAGTTCCCCACCGAATACGCCGTGAGGGAGAAACAACACGCCAAGACCATCTACGTGCGTGAGGACGCCATCGTGCCGGGACTCGATACCTGGATCGGCGGCCTCTTCGACGATGACCACATCGATACCACCACCCAGGCACTGGCCGCCGCCAGCGGGGCCGCCCCAGACGACGACCAAGGTCGCATCCTTCAGCTGCGCCGCCAGCTCAAAGAATGCGACACCAAACTCGCCAAGTACCGGGCACTCCTCGAACACGACAGCGACATCACCGTCGCCGCCACCTGGATCGCCGAAGTCGAACGAGAACGCAGAAACCTCGAACGAGAACTCGGCCGCAAACCCACCCCACGCAAACTCACCGAGAACGAAATCAAGGCACTCGTCGCCCAGCTACGCGACATCGTGGCGGTACTGGCCGATGCCGACCCGGCCGACAAGCGGGCCATCTACGAAGAACTCGGTGTCAACCTCACCCACTACCCCGACGGGCGGGTACACGTAGGCGCAGGAGAACCCCATGTACTTGGGGTTCGTGTCGGAGGGGGGACTTGAACCCCCACGCCCATTTAGGGCACTAGGCCCTCAACCTTGACAGTGACTATTCTCAACTTCTCTCAGTGGTCGCCAACAGCGTTGATCATCACTCGAAACTCCAATCCCCAGTTGGGGTTTCGAACGATTCGAGTCTTCCATTATCTCTCATCGACTCTCGTCACTTTCCATGGTTGGTGGCACCTCCGGGCACCTAATCGGGCACCTGATCGGGCACCTCGTCGAACCCGTCTTCCGTCCGCTACCAGGCGCCGGCTCCATGTCAGCGATCTCATCGGCCAGAGCAGACGAACAAGGGCTTGGTGACACGGTGGAAGGGAGCCGGTCGGGCGACATTGCGCCGTGGGGCAGATCAACCCAAGTGAACCCTTCCCTACGTGGGGAATCGACAAGAATTGTGGAGATCGACCTTCCCCGTGGCCCGGATTGTCGAACATTGGGCTTGACTCCTACCCCCCGATTGCCGATATAGTGGTCACGAATACTCCCCGCCGTCCGGACCCTCCGGGGTCCGCACTGGCGGGGCTTTCAATCCCAGGGAGCATCGATGGCGGAACGGGTGGTGGTCTTTGTCGACTACCAGAACGCCTATCGCGCCGCCCGCAACGCCTTCCATGACCACCTGACTGATCCGCACTGGGCCGGTCAAATCCACCCGACGGCTCTCGGAGCACTCATCATCAGGCTCAGCGGCGAATCCGACCGGGTATTGCACCAGGTCCGCATGTACCGCGGCCTACCTAGCAGCGCCAAAGACCCGAAAGGCTACGGAGCAGCGAGACGCCAGATCGCCGCTTGGAACAAACTCCCCCACGTCGCCGTGACGGCGCGGCCGCTTCGCTACCCCCGGGACTATCCAGCCTCCAAACCGGAGGAGAAGGGCATCGACGTCCAGATCGCCCTCGACTTCGCCATGATGGCCGTACGCGGCGAGTACGACGTCGGAGTACTCATGTCGGGCGACACTGACCTGCTGCCCGCCCTCGAGGAAGTCATTCGACTCAATCAGCCAACCGCTGAGGTTGCCGCGTGGAGGCCACCAACCGGTCAAGGACGCCGACTCCGTCTCAAGAACTCACGCCTCTACTGTCACTGGATCGACCATCACGCCTACACCTCCATCCAGGACAACACCGACTACACGACACGCTGACCAATCTGCAACCGCCACTTCGAGGGCATCCAGTACAAGGCACCAAAACGAGGTGCCATAGCGGGGCGCCATCGCGTAGGGCGGGATATTGCTCGGGATTGACCCGATATGTGCGGATTGGGCTGAATGGCGTGGTGCGTCGGTTGCTCCCAGAGGGGTGAGAATTGGCCGGTAACCAGGAACGTCCGGGGTTGTCTTCACCACATGGGCGTTCTGATCGACAATTGTCCAAGCACTGTCCATGGCCGTCCGCACCAGTCCACCGTGAATAGCTCCCAACTTGGCTCTGACCGAGGGGGGGACCGTTGGGTACCCGTACGGTGGTGCCGCCGACTCTCCGTCGTAGGCGCTCCTTGTAGCCGGCGAAACGGAGGCTGCGGTTGTGGGGTGGGTCGGCTGTGTTCCTCCCGGAGGTTGCTACCGGTCGACTCGACCAGATCGGCGCGGGAGTATGACCGGTGATAGCGGGTCGACGGGGCCGTAGTCTGATGCGGTACCGTTCGGGGTGTGACGCCCGAGGAACGCATCATCGACTTCGCCCTTGCTGCGGTGGCAGAAGGCATATCCGGCTA
>JARGFH010000118.1 GCA_029210695.1 Acidimicrobiia bacterium | reverse complement strand
CACTACGCTCAACTAGCCACCACAGGGTAAGCAAGGAAACCAAACAAAACGGTCTCCATCAAACCCAGGGCGACTCATTCGTAGGGTGGAAGCTCAACCGGCCAGACCTTCGACATGTCAATCCTGTGGCGATACCACCAACCCCGAGTACCTAATCCTCCGGATCCGTGATTTGCTGGTTTTTGAAATGCCTCACATTCGGATTGCCGTGCGTTGTCCTCGATGTAGTAGTGAGCGAACCCTCCTTCAGTCCTATCCGCTCAACATCTCGTTGGGAGTCTCTGAGCAAGTGCACCTGCTCGAAGAGGTATGGGAGAACGAGACTGGCCTTCCGGTGTTTCTCGAGCCTCCTGACGACCCTCTTGCCGGTGTACGTGAGCCACGGCGACCTGCTCCAGGCGCCGATTCAATGGGCATAACGCTCACTCCACCGACATAAGCATTGCCAAGGCCCCAACCTGCGCTCTGGTCGACGGTTCCATGCTGCCCTTCTCCAATCACCGAAGTGAGGATATGGGGCACTCGGCGGAGTGGGCGCTTCCACTCCATATTCGGCGATCTGGGATGGGCGACTCCCGCAGGCTAATTCCGGGGAGCCACCGGAAGTGTCCGGCCATCAAACAACCGGGTATCGCCAAGCGGTGTCGGGAGTACGACGGTGATCGGATACCAAGGATTCTCGGGACACAGACCGCCGCTCGACGCGACGAGCACGGTGAGAGCGAGGCCGCCCTCCGTTTCGGTCACCAGGACGTCAATGTCCCTGTCAGAAGGGACCTGGCCGCTCGCGCAGTTTCGTTCGTGGATCAGGATCGGCAATCGAGTTGAGGTCGGATCCGGCCCGGCAAGGTGGTCGAGTTTCCAATCAGCGGGATTAGGGGGGAGCAGGAGCCCACTCCAAGTCTCATCAAGTACATAGTTGTTGATCGTCGTCCAGTCGCGTCCGATCACTGCCTGGAGATACTCGTCGGGCCAGAGGGGAATCGTGCTGCTTGCTCCGGTTGGAGCGTCGAGCTGTGACACGGTTGGGTCACACCAAGCGGAACTCAGAGCCTCCCACTGGTCGTCACGGTGGACGAAAGCAACGAAGCCGTACTGACCCGGGTAGAGGTCCGGCCAGTCCGGGTGCTTCGGGTAACCGAGAAGCGTCACCGTCTTTGCGGTCTCGGAGACAACCACCCAGTCGTAGATCTCGTAGAAGCTGTCCTGATCAACCCCGGGCGGGCCCGCTCCTGCAAGCAGACCATCCACGTCGACCGTGGGTTCTGTGATCGCCTCGGGTGGCTTCGAATCGGGAAAGATGACGAACCCGCACACGTATGTCGTTGATGCATCGGTGGCGACTACGAGACGACGGCCCGACTCGTCGGCCGGATAGCCCTCGGGAGTGGTCGGAGAGGTAGTTGATGTCGTGATCGCCAATGACGATGTCGTGGCCGGGACGGACGAGGTGGTCGTGTCCAGAGCGACTGGTTGATCCACCACCCCTGTGCTCACCGAGCCGGATTCAACCCGGCCGCATGCAGTGGTGAGCAAGGCAGTCAGCACGATGATCGCTGAACCTCGCAACAGCATCGAGCAACGATACACACGCCGCGGGAAACCAACGGCGATAACGCAAGTTCTACCCCTCTCTCCCCGGACGCACAGGTCACTAGTCCTCCCGCGCGATATCGCACGCCCACCAGCGCTCTGGAACCGGCAGATCGGCTCGTCTGACCAAGCGACGTTCGCCACGGTGGGTGGCTTGTGTCGGCCGACGACCCGAGCGCAGCAGTGCCGATCCCGCGCACTCGGCCAGATGCTCGTTTCTGCTCGGGATTTGGTGATCGGCGCTGGGCCTCGCGCGATATCAGTCTTCGGGTTGGTACTCGTGAGCCGCGATCGTCCAAGGTTCGCCTGACCCTGGCCGGTTGCGATGTGACCGAGCGGCAATGTCGCGAGGTCAGCCACGGAAGAGTTGCGTTCAATCACGTGCCACATGTGGGATGCGACGGCGGCTCGTGTCCAAGTCTCTGGGCGTGAAGCGATGAGTTCAGCCGTGAATCTAGGTATGCCCTACCGCCAGATCGCTCACCGCCCCGAGCGTTGTCGAGCGCCCGGCCCGACGAGCAGCATCCCGCAGGTCAGTAGCGCCCGGAAGTGCCGAGCGGCTCAGTCTGGCCAGGTGCTCGTTTCTACGCCCGATTGCTGACCGGTGCATCCGTACAGTGCCCCCCGCCTCTGGGTTAGAGCTTCCCGGCCGAGTCGGCAACGCTTCGACCCACACACTTGCGGGATCGGGCTCCCCAACCCCGACATGGCTCCCGTTTCCAGGACGGTGAAGACCCTCGACCGATTGGTACTGTGCACCCATGAGGAGCACCGATCGCGCCGCCGCCCAACGCATCATCGATGACGTGGCCCACGAGGGTCGCCGCCGCGACGCCCAGGACCTGATGGTCCTTGTCGCCGGCATCACTGGCGAGGAGCCAAAGGTGTGGAACGCCAACACCATCGGGTACGGGCAATACCACTACCGGTACAAGACCGGCCAGGAGGGCGACTTCTTCACCGTCGGATTCTCGCCGAAGAAGGACCGCATCACCCTCTACATCATGTCGGGCCTAAGGGGCTTCGACGACATCCTTGACCGGCTCGGCCCACACACGACTGGTAAATCGACCGTCCATCTCAAACGTCTCGGCGACGTCGACCGCACGGTCCTCGCCGAGCTGATAACCGAATCCGTGGCCCACGTCGAAGCGGTCGAACGTTCAATGGGCGCGATTCCGCGAATGAGCGACATCCCACCTCGGACCCCGCCAGATGCAGTCGACTGACCGAACAGGAACTCCGGTCCGACCACCCTGAATCGATCCGGCTGCGAGCCGGTGCGGAGCCTCCGCCTGAGAAACCTGTTGCCGCACTCGTACGTGCCGCTATGCGTGGTTTCAGATGTGGTGCGTTCTCGCTCGGTATCAGCTGGTCTGTGTGGTTTCGTAGTTGTATCGGCGCCAGGAGGTGTGGCTTGCGGGAACCTTTGGGCGGGATGAGGCGTCTCAACACCATGAGAGGTCCCGTCGCGACGCTGGTGGCGCTGTTGTTGTTGGTCGCTGCGTGCGCGGAGGGAGCGGGGCCTGGGGAAATCGATTCGACGCGTCCTGCGCCTGGTGTCTCACCGTCTTCGGTTACCACCTCCGCAGGGGGCGTTGAACCCGTGGGTGAGCCGGTTGTCCTGGTTCCCAGTTCGGGGGTAGAGCGTTCGACGCCGGTTGGCGACGCCCCCGTCGCGGACCTGACGGCTGGGTTCAACAACGCCGGGTTCGAGTTGTGGCGCACGCAGCCGCTGGATGGGAATCTGGTGTTCAGCCCGGCCAGCATCGGGCACGCCTTGTTGATGGCCCGCGCAGCCGCCGACGAAACCACGGGTACAGCGATCGACGAGGCGTTCGCTCTGCCCGCCGGGCCCGCGGCACACCAAGCGTGGAACGCCACCGATCAGCTGATCGCCGGGTCTGCTGATGCCGAGGGTGAAATCACGATCAGGGTCGCCGATCGGATCTGGCCCCGGGTTGACGTGACACCTGACCAGACGTGGGTTGATTTGCTCGCTGCCGAACACGGGGCCACCACCGAAACACTCGATTTTGCTGGTGATCCCACCGGCAGTCGCCAGATTATCAACTCGTGGGTAAGTGACCAGACTGAAGGACTGATCCCCGAACTCCTTCCAGAAGGGTTCCTCGACGATCAGACCGTCCTGGTCCTGACGGATGCCATCTACTTCAAGGCCCAATGGCAGACCATCTTCGGTAAATACCCAATCGTTACCGACGCCTTCACCCTCCTCGATGGCTCCACTGTGGAAGCGGAGTATCTGCGCGAGCTCGAACTCGCCGACCGTCGTGGTGAAGGCGACGGCTTCGTTGGCGCTGAGATCCCCTATGTAGGTGGTGAGTTCTCGATGTTGGTGATCGTTCCCGACCCAGGCCGGTTCGAGGAGATCCGGGATCGTATCGACCAGAACTTGCTGGAGGAGATCGACGCCAGTTTCACCACCGGACCCTACGAGCTGGTCATCCCCAAATGGAAGTCCACCACCCAGCTCGACCTACTCGCATGGCTCACCGAAATCGGTGCTGCTCCCGGCGCCTACCCTCGGATCACGCCGGATGCCTTCCTCGACGGCGCCGTGCATGGCGCCGACATCACGGTCGACGAATGGGGAACCGTTGCCGCTGCTGCCACTGCGCTCGGATTCGACGAATCAGGTCCACCCGAACCCGAACTGACCGTCAAAGCTGACCGGCCTTTCCTCTACCTCATCCGGCATCGCCCCTCTGGCGTCATCCTGTTCGCTGGCCAGGTCACGAACCCAGGCCCCTAAGCCCGGCCACCCGCACTCGGAAGTGCCGTTCGGGGACACTCGACGGAATGCTCGTTCGTGCGCTCGATTTGTCGATATCGATGGGTCTGAGCGTTGC
>JARGFH010000117.1 GCA_029210695.1 Acidimicrobiia bacterium | reverse complement strand
AGCCCTCCTCTACGCCGGAAAACCCAACTGGAATCTACTCGCCACCATCACACCCCGCTGAAATCCGATGAGCCACGAATAGAGACCTCTGAACGGTTCGCTCATCACGACATCGGCTCTCGAGTTCGGTCAGCCTTTCAAGCCATCGCCTCCGGCACCGCCGAATCTACTCCGCCCGCAGGTCCCCGCCGTTGCGCATAACGGAGGTAGAGGCTCGGCACGACGAACAAATTCAGCAGCGTGGCGGAAACGAGGCCACCGAGGATTACGACGGCCAGCGGGTACTCGATCTCCTGGCCCGGAATCTCGCCGCGCACGACCAATGGGACGAGCGCCAGACCGGTAGTGAGCACCGTCATGAGAATCGGAACGAGGCGTTCCGACGCGCCCTGAAGAACGAGCGCAGGTCCGAACGAGACCCCTTCCTCACGCTCGAGATGCTGGTAGTGACTGATCAACATGATTCCGTTGCGTGCAACGATGCCCAGCACGGTGAAGAATCCGACGAGTGACCCCAGCGAGATCACACCACCCGCCATGTACGCCGCCATCACACCCCCCACGAGCGCGACCGGCAGAGTTAGGAACGACAGCAACGCGAGTCGCCCGGAACCGAATGAAGCATGCAGCAACAAGAACACGCCGAGCGCGGCCATCACCGCGATCGTCATCATTCGTTGGGAGGCATCCTGGCGTTCGCTGAACTCGCCCAACAATTCGGCGTGATACTCGGCCGGCCACTGGAAGGTGCCCAGCCTATCCTCCAGGTCAGCGACTACCGCTCCGAGGTCACGGGTTCCATCGAGATTGGCCCCAACGTCGATGCTTCGCGACAAATCCTGGTGGTGGATCTTGTTTGGGACCGCCGCGATGCTGACATCGGCAACCTCATTCAACAGCACGTACTCACCGCTGGGCGTATCGAGCAGTAGGTTCTTGACGTCGGTGAGACTGCGACGGGTTTCAGGAGTGCTCCACACCTGCACGTCGTAGGCCTTGCCCTCCCAGAAGATGTCGCCGGCTTCTTCACCCGAGATGAGCCGTGCGGCGGCTCTCCGCACATCTCCGGGTTTGATTCCGTACCGCTGGGCAGCCTCCAGATCGACTTCGACTCGAACCTGCGGGATATCCTCCTGAAAAGACACGTGATTCTCTTTGACGCCCGGGACGGCGCCAAGGATCTCGTTGACTTCGGCTGCGGTATCTCGCAAGACCTGCAGATCAGGTCCGAATACACGGATCGTGATGGGTTCACTCGACCCGGTCAGTACCTCCCTGATCCGCTCCTTCAGATAGGTCTGGACGTCCCGATACAGCCCGGGATACCCATCGACCACCTCCTGGATCTTTGCGACGGTCTCGTCGTAATCCACGGCCGGATCGACACTGACCCAGTTCTCACCGAAGTCGATGCCCACCACTTCATCCATGAGGAGTGCTTGCCCAATGTGGGAACCGGCATTGCGCACGCCCGGGATGGTGAGCAACTCCCGATTCACCTCCTCGGTGATCCGCACCATTTCGATCTGACCGGTCCCCGGCTTGGTCAGCCAGTGCATCAGGAAGTCCCGCTCTTTGAAGTCGGGAAGCTGCGACTGACCGAGCAGGGGAACAATCACCACACCGACGAGGGCCGCCGCCGCAACGGTCGCATAAGCGCCGCGAGGTTTGCTGATGATGCCCTCGAGCACCCGGGTGTACCAGCGCTTCAGGGGCGGCACCAACGGTGAGCCACGATGCATCAACGATTTCGGGTTTCTGAACAGAACGAGGCTGAGGGCCGGCGTGACGGTGAGTGCAACTGCCATCGACGCGAGCAACGCCAGCGCATACGATGTGACGAGGGGCCGGAAGAATGCCCCAGACAACCCGCTCAAGGCGAAGATCGGTGCGATCGCGACGACCTCGATCAAGGTGGCGTAGACGATGGCGCTGCGCACCTCAAGGGAAGCGTCCAGAATGACCCTGGCCGTCGAACGGCTCCCGCCCTCGGCTCGGTGCTGTCGAAGGCGGCGGACGACGTTCTCGATATCGATGATCGCATCGTCGACGATGTCGCCCAGGGCGATCACCATCCCGGCCAGAATCATTGTGTTGATCGTTGCCCCGCGTAGGTCCAGCACGAGGCCCGCCGCCACGAGTGAGAGCGGAATCGCCAGGACGCTGATCAGCGCCGTCCTCCATTCATACAGGAAGGCCCCGAGAATCAGGATCATGAGAATGGCACCGAGGAACATCGCGATCGCCAGGTTGTTGATCGACTCCTCGATGAAGGTCGCCGGGCGGAAGATCTCCGCATCGACAGAAATGCCGGGCAGACCCGGCTGCAACTGCTCCAAGGCCTCTTCCACTCCCCTCGTCACTTCGAGGGTGTTGGCCCAGGGAAGCTTCTCCACGATCAACATGAGGCCCGGCCCGTCGTTGATCACGGCATCACCATTGAGTAGTTGATGGTCCCTCACCAACTCTGCAACGTCACCCAGCAGCAGCGTTTCACCGGTGGTGGTCCGCACCGGCAGGGATGCCAAGTCTGCTGCGGTGACGATGGGTGGAATGTGCATGACGTTCAGGCGCTCGCCGTTCGACTCGACCCAGCCACCCTTGCCGATGATGTGGCCTTCAGAGTGCAAGTAGAGCCCCGCCGCCAATGCGTCCGAGGTACTGGTTGCCACCGCGTTGAGGGTGACCGCGTTGTCGCGTAGCCGGTCAGGATCGACCTGCACCTGTAGCATCTCCAGCCGTTCTCCCCATATAGGGACGTTGGCAACGCCCGGCACCTGCAAGAGACGTGTCCTGATCGTCCAATAGGCAACCATCGACATGTCGATGAGGTCGAGTTCAGGATCCTCGCTGGTCAAACCGATCTTCATTACCCGGCTAGTCGAGGAGAGCGGCTGGATCATCACCGGCGGACTCGCCCAAGTGGGAAGCGTCGGCCCGACCACAGAGATACGCTCGTTGACCAGCTGGCGCGCGTCGAGAAGATCTGTCCCCCGCTCAAAGATCATCAGTATCGACGAAAGCTGCTCGACCGAGTTCGAACGGATCTCAACGAGCCCGGGAATTCCGGCCAGTGATTGCTCTAGTGGGATTGTGACCAGGGCCTCGACCTCCGAGGCCGATAGGCCGAGCGACGGTGTCTGGACCTCGACGCGTGGTGGAGCGAATTCCGGGAAGACATCGATCTGCGTGTCCTGAAGCTGCTGGACCCCGAAGAACATGAGCCCGGATGCGATCGCCATGACGATAAACCGGTATCTGAGACTCGAACCGACGATCCAACGAAACATGCCTACCGCCTATTTCCCGATTCCGAACTCGGCGCCGTACAACTCCGGAACACCACGGATCACAACCGATGTCCCTGCAATAGGGCCGGAGACGTAGAAAGCTTGGAAGTCGTCTTCCACGACTTCAGTGATCTCGTGCCGCACGTACTGCAGGGGGGCCGGATTGGTGTACACCCAGTGCAACCCATCCGGAGTGATGATCAGCGCCGCGCTGGGCACATGAAGTGTCCCGTCGGGCGTCGCCTGGACGGTCGCCGTCTGAATATCGAGGCGCTCTGCGGCCGATTCCGTCAGCGTGAGACGCTGCAAGCCGGTCGCTGCAACCGGTTCCAAAGCAACCGGCGATTCGCCGTCCGGTTCAACCTCTTGTGCCGAGAGCGAACCGAGCACGAACACCATCGCCACGGTGGCCAATCCGACGAGCGCGATGCCAAATCTTCCGTCCACGATCAGTCACCGCCTATCACTAGGTGGGGCGTTGCGGGTTCGAAGAGGTCGTGCGCCGTCGTGTCGGGATTCGCGATGTATCCCCAGTGCAGGTAAAACGATGGGACCACAACTCCCAGCAAGAGCGCGGTCGTGATCAATCCACCGACTACGACGATCGCCATCGGTCCGACGATCTCGAGTCCGGCCATCGAACTGGCCGCGGCCGCCGGAATGAACAAGGCGGCGAGCCCAACGAGCGGAACCAGCGCCGGCATCAACAACTCGGTCGTGCCGTCCACCACCAATTGGCCACCAAAGGGCTCGCCGCGCTGCTCCCGCTCCTCGTAGTTGCGAATCAGCAGCACAGTCCCATGGGTGGCCAGTCCGACAATCGCAACCAGGCCGGCAACCGAGCCGAGCGACACCTCAGCACCGCTCGCCGCAACGGCAAGCACACCGCCGGACAGAGCCAGGGGCAACGCCGCGAACACCAGGAGCGCGAGTCGCCAGCTGCTGAACGCAGCCTGGAGGAAGACGAAGATGCCGATGAGGGCGGCGACCACGACCGCAATAACGCGGGATTGCGCGTCGCGCTCAACCGCATAACCGCCGAGCACTGCCGCGTGGTACTCGAGGGGTTCACCTGCGTCTGACTTCGTGATAGAGATGCGCCGATTCCTAACCCAACGATGGGAGGCTGTGGGCCTGACCCTGAGGAGGGTGTGAGTATGAGCAACCAATCGGTTCCGGGTCGTCGTAAGCGGCGGCTGTTGTCTCCGGAGGAGAAGTGGGAGGCGTTCTTGGAGGTGACGTCTCGGGAGTTGACCCATGTCGCCCGCCAGCGGGATGGGACCACCTTGAGATGAGTTTCGCCAGGGGGATGGGACCACCTGCTCGCCAGTGA
>JARGFH010000116.1 GCA_029210695.1 Acidimicrobiia bacterium | reverse complement strand
CAGTGGTGGACCCGACCAGGAGGGGGTCAAAATTCGAGCGGTGATAAAGGGTCAGTATTCACCCGGTGGCGACAGTGCCGTCAAACATTACCCGCTGCAACTATCGCGATGGCTGAGACCTGCCATACTCTCGGCCCGTGCGAGAAGCAGTTCAGCAATGGGTGGAGAGTCTGCCAATACCCGAACCCCTGGCGGTGGTGTTGCTCGCCGCACTGCCGATCACCGAGCTGAGACTGGCGATTCCGTTCGCCAGAGGGGTTCTCGAGTGGAGTGTCGTACCGGCCTTCTTTTGGTCGGTGCTCGGCAACCTTCTGCCCGTCCCGTTCATCCTCTGGTTGCTGGGACCCGTCACGGCGTGGGCGGAGAAGCATTGGTCCTGGCTGCATCGGTTTCTCGAGAAGCTCTTTGCGCATACGCGTAGGCGACACACGACGAGGTTTGATCGGCTCCGCGATCTGGCGTTGATCGCGTTTGTGGCGATTCCGCTTCCCATTACCGGAGCCTGGTCGGGTTCGCTGGCGGCCTTCGTGTTCGGAGTACAGCGACGCAAAGCGCTGGCCCTCATCGCGTTGGGGGTGATGATCGCCGGGGTGGTGGTCTCGATATTGTATGAAGCAGGCGTATTCCTGGCGGAAAGCTGAGAGCGATGAAAACGATCGTGTTGGTTCTCGTTGTCATGTTGCTGACCGGTTGCACCACCAGTCTCGAAGTCGATGCCTCGGGCCCGGAGATCTACTCAGCACTGTGTAGTCGATGCCACGCCGGTGATCTGTCCGGAGGCGTTGGGCCGGCGTTGGGGGCGGGCAGCGAAGTGGCCGGCCAGCCGGACGCCTATCTGATTCAGACCATCACATCGGGGCTCGGTCGGATGCCGGCATTTCGCAACACCTTGACCGAGGAACAGATCCTCCGCGTCTTCGAGTACTTGCGGGTGGTCCAGGGCGGGACTTAGAGGGCGAAGCTCTCGATGGTCACTGCCGGGTCGAGCAGTGTGGCCACCCTGACCTGCAATCGGGCGGTGTCGCCGGTCGTGAGAACCCTCAGTTCACCGGTGCCGCCGTCGTTGAGTCCGTTCACTGTCGCGACCCGGGCAACTTGTGTGGCAACGGCAGGGGCGGGGTCGACCACGTCAACGCCGGACATGCGGGCGATGAGTTCACCGAGAAACGAGTAGTGGGTGCATCCGAGCACGATCTGATCGACCCCTCGGTCGCGGAACGGCCTGAGGTGGTCGAGTAAGGCCTGCTCGACCACCGACTCGTCGGCACCCGACTCGACGAGGTCGGCGAGGCCGGGACACGGTCTGGCGATCACTCTGGTGTTGGCGGCGAAACGGGAAACGACGCTCGAGAACAGCTCACCCTGAAACGTCGCCGTAGTAGCCAGGACGCCGACCGTGCGAGTCTCGGTTCGTTCTGCGGCCGGCTTCACCGCCGGCTCGATCCCGACAATCGGCAGCAACGGGTGTCGCTTTCGGAGGTAGTGGAGGGCGGCGGCTGAGGCGGTATGACAGGCAATCACCACCATGGCCGCCCCTTCTTCGATGAGAGCCCGGGTAACGCGATCTGCCCGACCACGCACATCTTCCAGAGTGCGGTCTCCATACGGTCCGTAGCCCTGGTCTGCGAGATAGATCATGTCGCTGCGCGGCAGGAGCCGGCGAGCCTCATTGAGGACCGAGAGACCGCCGACCCCTGAATCAAACATTCCGATGGCATTCATGCACCCGCCATCTCAGCAGATCTTTGGGGTGGTAGCGTCCCACCAAGAGCGAGATGGAGGCGCAGCGTGCGTATCGACGGGTCCGTGGCATTCATCACGGGGGGAGCGTCGGGGTTGGGGCGCGGGGCGGCAGAAGCACTCGTGGAACGCGGGGCCAAGGTAGCGATCCTCGACCTGCCGGGTTCGGACGGTGCATCGGTGGCCGCCGGTCTGGGCGCCGATGCAGTATTCGTGCCCGCCGACGTCCGGGATACCGTGCAGGTCGAGCAGGCGGTGGCAGCCGCGCTCGGTGCCTTCGGCAAGCTCAACCTCCTGGTGAACGCGGCGGGTGTCGTCACCGCCCACCGGGTGGTCGCCAGGAACGGCGAGCTCTTTCCACTCGATCTCTTCAAATCCACTATCGAGGTCAACCTGATCGGGCTCTTCGACGTCGTCCGCCGAGTGGCCGCCGAGATGGGCAACAACGAACCCGACGAGGGTGGCGAGCGGGGTGCGATCGTCAACGTTGCATCGATCGCGGCGTATGAGGGCCAGATCGGCCAGGCGGCCTACTCCGCTTCGAAAGGCGGAATCGTCGGGCTCACTCTGCCTCTGGCACGTGATCTGGCGAGTGCCGGGATCCGCGTGAACACGATCGCACCGGGAATCATGGATACACCGATGCTGGCAGGCGCCCCACAGGAGTTGAAGGATGCACTCGCACAGGTACACGTCTTCCCCAGGAGGTTGGGTACACCGCAGGACTTTGCGCACCTGGTGATCGCTGTCTTCGAGAACCCGATGCTCAACGGAGAGGTAATCCGCCTCGACGCCGGAGCGAGGATGGGGCCCCGATGACGGTCGACGACCACCAGGATGTCTCCGATGTCTGTGCACCTGAGGAGTGGCTGGCTTTGCGAGAAGCCTCTGATCGTGCTGAGGGTGTTCTCATTGAGGTTGTTCTGCAGTCCCAGGTCGATGGCCATTCGACTGAGGAGCCGGCGGTGGCTGTTCCGCGGAGTGCCTGGGAGAAGATGCTCGAACAGCTCGGGAATCTCCATGAAGCCGGTGGCCGGCTGGCCGAGGCGACGGAGCGGGCGGTGCGCGCAGAGGAACGCTATGCCTTTGAGCTGGAGCGTAGGAAGCTGCTCGAGGATCGTGTCGCCCAGCTCGAGATGGCCGCCCTCCTCCCGCTTGTTGATGGTGGGGTGTTGGTGGGGGAGACGGTTTTTGAACTGGATGCCGTGGTAGACGGTGTCGTCGGGGTGGAGCCGGCTGCGCCGCCTCCACCAAGCGAAGAACCCGACGCTCAACCCATTGTCGGGGGCGCGTCGACGGAGCAGCCTTTCTTCCAACAGAATATCGATCCCGATATCGCAAAGGAGTCGGTGTTTGGGCCCGATGCTGTTGAGGACCAGGAGCCGGTTACCGAGGGGGATGAGCGCGACCTCTTCGCATTTGAAGCCTATCGCCGGCAGCTGCTCGAGGAGCGCCCCGAGTTGAAGAGCGCTGAACACATCCCGCCCGCCACACCGCGGTGGCAGCGAGGTGTTCACAGCCTCCAGGAATGGATTCGCAGAGGGCGGGAGGAGTCGTACTTCCTCGAAGAGGTCGACGACGAAACGAACTGACATCCGAGGAATCACCGGTTGCGCTGCCGCCGAGCCGCCGGTCATGCCCATCTCCGAAAACCCGATGCTCAACGGAGAGGTGATCCGCCTCGACGCCGGAGCAGGATGGGGCCGAAGTAGCGTTGGGTTCGCTCTTATGCGTCGCGGGCGGCCAGGTCGGCTACCTGCCGTTTCAAGCGCGCCACGATGGCGCCCATTCCTCTTAGTCGCTGCGGCGTCACGACTTCTTCGAGGCCGATGCCGCGATAGAAGTCGTCCGGCACCGACAGAATGGCGTCCGGTGATTCTCCGTTGAGGCCCTCCAGGAGGATCCCTGCGTAGCCACGTACGGTGGGAGATTCCGGCGGGCAGTCGAAGTAGATCTGCACCGTGCCGTCGTCTGAGAGCTCAGTTGCCATGAAGAACCGGGTCTGGCATTCGTGGACCTGCTCGAGGCCGGGGTCATCGGCCAGACGGGGCGGGAGAGGCGGGACCCGCTGCGAGTAGTCGAGGAGGGCCTGGATACGAATGTCCTTGGGTGCCGACCGAAACAGTTCGACGATGCGTTGAAGGCGAATCGGAAGACTCATATGGGTGATGGTACGCCATCGTTCTCGAAATGAGATCAGGGAGAGCGGAGCGGCCAACGGCCCGTTGCCCCGGATCTCTCACATTTCTCTATCAACTACTTAGATAGGATATAGAGTGGTTCTGGACGCAATCAACGGAGAAACATGTCGCAATACTCTCATCCGGCCAAGTTGGTTTCCACCGAATGGGTGTCTCAGCACCTGGACGACCCGACGGTCGTCATCGTTGAGTCGGACGAGGATGTGCTGCTCTACCACACGGGGCACATCGAAGGTGCCGTGAAGGTCGACTGGCAGGCCGACCTGAATGACTCCCTGAGGCGCGACTACCTCAACAGTGAGCAGTTTGCCTCCTTGATGACGCGGTCTGGAATCGGTCGAAATCACACGGTCGTCTTCTACGGGGACAACTTCAACTGGTGGGCGGCATATGCCCTGTGGGTGTTCGAACTCTTTGGTCATCCGGTGACGCGGATCATGGATGGTGGCCGCCAGAAGTGGGTAGAGGAAGGCCGTCCTTTGACGACGGACCAGCCCGTTCGGCCGCCCGTTGACTACCCGGTGGTCCCCCGCGACGACACGGTCATCCGGGCCTTTCGGGACGATGTTATGGGTCACCTCGGCGGCGGCGGCCGCCTCATCGACGTCCGTTCCCCCGAGGAGTATTCGGGTGAGCGTCTGCACATGCCCGATTACCGGCTCATCGGATTTCAGCGGGGTGTGATGGTGGCGAGTAGATTCCAGTTGGGTTTTCCGGCGTAGAGGAGGGCT
>JARGFH010000115.1 GCA_029210695.1 Acidimicrobiia bacterium | reverse complement strand
CACCCCCGCCGCATACCGCCAGCGGGTATCGAAGGTGTAACGCTCGGTCGCCTCCCGATCCGACAGTCCCTCCAAGCGTTGGAGCACCATCACCGTGGCCACCACCGAAGGTGGCACCGAGCGCCGCCCCCGATCAGAGAACAAATCAGAAAACAGCTCGTCACCGAACAGGCGGTCACGTTCCCGGTGCAACACCGCATACACCGAGGACTCCGCCAACGCCTGATCGCAGAACCGGTTCACATCATCCAACAGGTCGCCTTGCCATCCAGCCAGTCCCAATCTCATCAGCCGCTCCGAATCGGAAACTACAGTCATGTGATTCTCCCAGAAACCGACCCGGATCGCGAGCACTCAGACCCACGAAAGACACCAGCCACCTAGGGTTCCGCTCGCTCACGAAGATAAGGTAGACCACCGATGATTTCGTTGCACTGATGGGACCACTGCTTGGACTTCTCGGCCTTGGGGGTCTGCTCTTTGGCCTGATCAGCCTGGTACGACCGCTGGGCTGGTTCGGAGTGACCACTCGAAAACAGGCAATCTCGGTACTCGCCATATCGTTGGCTGTGGTCGTCGTAGGGGCTGCGTTCACCCCCTCACCCGACAACCCTGAGGAGCCGGTGGCCGCGGAAACCACCACCTCAACTTCAACGAGATCAACAACCACGTCCATGTCGACATCCCCCGCCTCATCATCGACACAGGTCCCGCCCTCGACCACGACCATCCCAACCACATCATCTCCTCAGCCAGCTGACACACTCGTCCTCGACCTCCTCGCCGCGATCCCGGTCGCATTAGAAACGCCCGCCGGATATGACCGGGACCTCTTCGAGGTGTGGTCCGACGAAGATGGCGACGGCTGTGACACCCGTGAAGAGGTTCTTTTACGGGACGCTGTCGAATCCCCATCGGTTGGCTCGGGCTGCGACGTGGGGACCGGTCTCTGGTTCTCGGTGTACGACGGCGTCTGGCTGGACCACGCTCAGCAGCTCCAAGTCGATCATGTCGTAGCCCTCAAAGAAGCATGGGATTCAGGGGCTAGGGAGTGGGATCGGTCTCGTCGTGTCGCCTTTGGCAACGATCTGACCAGTTCTCTCACCCTGATAGCGGTGTCCTCAGCATCGAATCAAGACAAGGGTGATGCCGACCCTTCCAACTGGCTACCACCGAACGAGGGTGATGTATGTCGGTATATCGCCGCCTGGGTGGTCATCAAAGCCACCTGGGAACTGTCCATGGACCCATCCGAGCACGGGCGTATCACCAACCTCTTCGAATCCCAGTGCGAGGGTACGACTGTCGGGGGAGCCGTAGTCGCATATCCGACTCCCCCGGCAACGACGACAACGACGCCGGCGCCTACATCCACCGTTGCAGGATCAGTGGAGGTGGTCATTGCCAACATCCGATACGACGGGCCCGGCAACGATGTGGAGTTCGGTGACAGTGAGTATGTACTGCTCCGCAACGACGGGACCGGGACCGCAGACGTAGGTCGATGGTGGCTGGAAGACGAAGCCGGACATGTAATCACCATCCCGGACGGATACCTGATCCAACCGGAAGCTGAACTGAGGATCTACTCGGGACCAGGAGACGACACGGCCACCGCATACTACGAAGGTTTGGGACAGGCAATCTGGAATAACTCGGGTGGGGACACGGCGACGCTGAGGAATGCGGCGGGGACGACGGTAGACAGCTACTCATACTCGTCGTAACCCAATCCAGCGGGTCGACTCCAAGTCGCCCTTCAATCACTCTTGACACGGGCTGGGTCATCAGGATCAGCCCCTACGGCGAGGCCAGGTGTCGCCATAGCATCGTCGTTAGGCAAGGCCGGGCTTGTAAGGACGGGCTAACGCGCCGTTATAACGGAAATCAACTTCGACGAAGGCGCGATTGCCTATTGAGCGATTTGACCCGTTGACGATGCGACTCCTCCGCCGTGAGTTCTTGGACACTTCGCTCGTCGCTTGCAACGTCTGTAAGCTAAGCCGGTCCGGCCCCACGTCATCCACCAGACCAGCACGAGCGCGAGAAAAGCGAGAGTGGATAGACCTGGCCGACCCCGTGTGAAACTGAGTCTTCGTGCCCCCCGCCTCATAGCCACCCGAGACTCATAAGATCGACTGGCTGTTGACGGCATGGCGCGGTGATCTCCCGCATGCATACCGGTACCGTATCAAAGCTCGTCTGTCGGCGATCCTGATAGTGAACCGTCTGCCCGGCAGTCGTCGTCATCGAAAGGGGACGGGATCTAGGCCCTGTGGGTCTGACAGACCTCAAAGCACGCATCGCTAGTGCTCTGACCACAAACGTTGGGGGTCCTCGACTTGGTCGATGAGATCGCGCATCCTGGTGGTGTGGCGCGTGGGTTCGACTGAGGAGGGTGGGATGGCGGAGCGGGTTCGGGTTCGGCGTTTGTCCGATGAGGAGGGGCGGCAGCTGCAACAGATCGTGCGGCGGGGCCATGGCAAGTTGGCGACGCGGTATCGACGAGCGATGGTGGTCTTGGCGTCGGCGTCGGGTAACAACGTTGAGGTGATCGCCCGACTGGTGTAGACCAGCCCGGATCGGGTCCGGGAGGTGATCCATCGATTCAACGAGATCGGGCTGCGGTGCTTGGACCCTCAGTGGGCGGGTGGCCGTCCCCGCCGGATCACGATTGACGATGAGATATTCCTCGTTGAGGCGGCCAGGACTCGTCCTGAGCAGTTCGGGTTGCCGTTTACTCGCTGGAGTGTCCGCAAGTTCACGGAGTATCTCAACGACAACGAGACCCATCGGGTCGTGATCAGTCGGGAACGAGTCCGCCAGTTGCTGGGGGAACACGGCATCACGTTCCAGCGGACCAAGACGTGGAAGGAATCCAACGACCCCGACCGCGACGCCAAGCTGGACCGGATCGAGCAGGTCATCGACGAGCATTCGGGACGCGCAGCCGGCGATTTCTGAGGAGGCAGGTCGGACCGTCGGGAGAACACCGGGCGCATGGACGCCGTTCTCGAGTTCGAGTCTGATCGTCCCCCGTCCGTCAGCCAGGTTTGTTCACAAGCTGCTTCATGGGAGACCGAGCATGACCGGAGTCCGCCTCGCTCGCTCCTAATCGATTGGGGCCCACGTAATGGAACGCGCACCCCGAGCATTTAAGGGCGTGTTCGATCGGCTGAAGCGGTCTCCTCAAACCCCGTCAGCGCGAGAGCTCGGATCGCACCTCCACCACGACATACGCATCTGGAAACAGCTCACTTCAGGGTGCTGCTGAACCGCGCCCAATCAGACCAGACGCCAGCGACAAGGCTGATCTGGTACTCGCCGACCCAGAAGAGCTCGACGCTGACCGGGTAGCCGTCGCCGAAGCCAGCGTCGACTGACGTGACGTCGTAGAGGTGGGTAGCGGCCGGGGCGTCGGGCGCGCTACCCATCCCGGGTGCCTCGTCCCACGTGGGAGCGAACGCGTCGTACCGTGCCTCGCCGGTGTCCCAAGCGATCGACTCGGTCCAGCCTCTCCCCCGCACGCCGAAGACGAAACGGGTGAAGGGATCGGTCCACGTGGCGTCGATCGGGCCGACCTGAGATGGATTGGAGTACCAGAGCCAGGTGTCGAGGCCGGTCAAGCCTTTGCTGAAGTGACCGTCGGGGTTGGCCTCCCACGCGGGATCGGGCAGACCAGTGGCGGCCGATAGCAATCGGTTCCACACCTTATCTTGGGCGATCTGGTACATCCCGACTCGAGGTGAAGTACACCCATATGAGGGTGGCCAGCAATAGAGAAATGAGGAGGAGCACTATGAAGGCAATTCTGCCGGTAACGACCTCGCTATTGTCAAGTGTCACCTGATGCAATGATGCCGGGAACACAGGCAGACCGCCCATAGCTGAGGAGAGCACGTATTCGCCAGTGATGAAAGCCAAGGCGCCGAGGACGGCTGATTCGCCTTTCCCGGTTAGTAACCCAGCCGCAAGCCCAATCAATGAGTAGAACAATAGTCCTGGCAATGGCGTGAAAGCAGACCAGCCCGGTCCACCCGGCGTGGTATGCAAACCAAGTTGTGCGATTCGAATGACTGTTGCGAGAACGAAGCCAGAGGTCAGGATGATGTATGCCGCTACAGTCAGTATGACGTTCAACAGTAGGATCGATCTGATCCAGAGCGCCCGACTCCATCCGTTCGATAGCGACCACGCCGTGACTCCTGATCCCATCATCGACCCGGCGATCAGAGATCCTGATATCACAGCGAACAAGATAAGGGGTAGACCGCCGAGACTCTTTCCGGCTGTTGCCCACAGGTCAGTGGTCAGGATCGTGAATTCTTCGTTCGCTCTCCGCTCCCAATCCGATTGGATGCGAGTGAAGTCATCTGGCACGCCTTCAGTGGCTCCGAAGCCCCCGAAGTCTGCGCACGTACCCGAGTAGTCGGCAGCTCCGGATTCGCGGGCTCGAATAGCGGCTGTCCAATCAGTTGCACATACCTGTGCGGAGGCTAAGGGTCCGATCGTGCTTGAGAAGGTGCTGATGCTTACAAAGAGAGTGAAGAGAGCGACCAGTACGATGACCCCAATAGGTATCCCCGATGTGAGGGATCTAAGCCGGCTCTGTCAACACCGCCTGAAAATTGACCCCCTGGCACCGGTTGAAAATTGACCCCCCGGGCCGGGTTTTGGTCACTCTG
>JARGFH010000114.1 GCA_029210695.1 Acidimicrobiia bacterium | reverse complement strand
CGAGAGCCACACCCGCCGGGACCCCTGCAACGCTACGGAACAAACTCCCGCAACGTACCTACAGACCTATCAGGCACCTCCGCGCTCGGCTACCGGGCGATGCGGGCGCCACTCAGCGTGAGCACGCTTGATCGGGCCTCCTGGTTGGCTGCCCGAAACCGACGCGAATTGTCCATTTGCTAGCTCCACCCCGACAGAGACGTTCCTGGGTGTCCCCGGGCCCTAAATCTGGTCGGCGGCCAGCTGTTTGTAGACGGCGTCGGAGACTCGCCGTTTCAACGCTCGGAGTGCTTCTTTCTTGGTTTTGCCTTCACCTCGTTTCTTGTCGTAGTAGATCCGACCGGGAGTGTCGTTTCGGATCTGGGAGACGGCGGCCATGTGGATGGCGTGGTTCAGTTTCCGGTTACCGCGGAGGCTGAGCCGATGTTTCTTGCTGCCCGCTGATGACATTTCGATGGGTGCTGTCCCGTTGTATGAGGCGTAGTGGCCGGCGCTCTCGAATCGGGTGATGTCTCCTGAGTAGCCGACGAGGAACGCAACCCCGATCGGCCCCTGGTCCTCGAGATCTCTCTCCCACACTGACCGGACTCGTGACACGAAACCCGGAACCCCGAAACCACAAGCCACCCCTCTCACGTTGCCAGCGCCACAGCGATTGCCCCGGCCAGGGCGGCCACAGTGACGAGCAGGGCAATGGCGCGAGCCGGCCAACCGGGCAGGGAGGAGTCAGGACCGATCGTGAGCGAGCTCAGCCGGTTCCGCCCCAACCACAGCTGGGCGGGGATCGTGGTCAGGAAACCGGCCAGCGCTGCCGCGACAGCGATCATGATCGACGGAAGAGAGCCGAACTCCGCCTCCAGGCCGAACTGCTCGAGATAGGCGACGCCCAGGAAGTCGGCGGCCACCATCATTCCCACCCACCCCCACCCCGCTGAGACAAACTCGACCGGTGCCAACTCGAGTGTCGCCCTGCCGATGGTCCATTGGGCATTCCGCCGCGACAGAGGAACCCGGAGGGCCAGCCATCCGATCACCAGGCCCAGCGCCACCGCGCGCAGGTCGAACGCGCCGAAACCGAGGGTCGCCACGACCAGTCCGACGAACGGTCCGATGACGGCCAGGGCAGCATCGCCAAGGGCAGTGCCCAATCCGGCGCCGTCCCGGCGGCCATGACCGAGCACGGCCAGGGGACCCGTTACGAGTCCCGCCGCCGCCCAGGCCGGCGTTCCACTGCGTGCACGGACGGTCAAGTACAGGGCCGAGGCAACGGCTGCCGCCGCCCAGGCCATCGCAATCCAGAAGAGCGTCCACAGCAGGGATTGGTTCCGGGCCGGCAGCACGATCCGGTTTCCCATCAACGGCGGACCCGGTGCGCTTGAACCGGCCGGGAACGGTTTGATCGACTCGGCTACCTCGGCCAGCTGCACCGCAACCGAGTAGCCGCTCAGATTGGTGTTGCCGTGATCGGTATACACCAGTACGGCCACATCGTTGGGAGCCATGAGGAGGTAATTCCCCCCGAAACCGGACATGTGGGGGATTTGGTGGAGCGATCCGTCCTCCGCTTCGTATGCCAGCCCCCAGAACGACAGGCGGTAAGCGAGATCACCGTCAGGGTTGGCGATTCCCGACGGGTAGCCTCCGAAGTCATCTTCGCGAAACAGCGCTTCCCTCACGAGGTCCGGCTCGAGGAGCTGGGTTTCTTCAAACCTGCCATCGTCCATCAGCAGCTGGGCTACCTTGGCCGACTCCTGTACATTCGGATACAGGCCGCTCGACAAGAAGGCGACGGTATTCCCGTCCGGATCGGGCAGCGAATGGGTCATCGGAATGCCGTGCAGTCCGATCGGCTCGAGGACTTCCCGTGTGACCGCCTCCCACAGATCGGTCCGGGCATCGTCCTGTGCATGCAGGAACGCTTCGGCGGCCGCCGAAAACACAAACGTGTGTTTGTCGGTGTAGGGCGACCTCTCCCGGACCCCACGGATAGTTGCCGTACGAGAACACCACGTCGAGCTTGGCCGGGGCCGTGCGGGATGCCCAGAAACGAGCCATGCGCGTGTCCCCGCCCGCCTCGCTCATGATGTCGAGCGGCCATGGTTCCGGGTTCTTCTCACCGATTCCTGTGGCCATGTCGATGCAATGCCGGAGTGTCACGTCGTCCCATCCGTCGTGATCGGAAGTCACCTCTAACCAGTCGGCGATTCGGTCATCCAGAACCTCCGGTCCGTACGCCCTCGCCAGTCAGAGCGCCGAAAGCCCGCCGCCCATCGACTTTGACATCGAGTACACACTCGAGCGGATCGACTCGGGGTATGGATGATTGCCGGTGCGGATGGCCGACCGACCCTGATAGATGACCCCATCCGCGAGTACCGCCAAAGCCGATACCTCTTCAGGAGGGATGTTCCCGATGATCTCGGTCTCGAGATCACGTCCCACGTGCTCGCTGAGTTCGGTCATAAGCCGGACCGGCAGGCGGGCTGCCAGCTCGGAGGCAAATGCTTCACGAACGTCATCACCGACGGGGCTGGGCTGGTATGCAGCGGGAAGCAGTGCCCGGGCGTCGAACTCCCGTTCAGGAGCGGTTTCGGCCGTCACCTGGATGCGAACCGATGAAACGGCGTCCTCACCGTAGAGAAAGGTGGCCAGTCCGTTGTGCGCCTCCGGGAAACCGGTGTTGATCAGCACAAAGGGGAACCCGGCTCGCGACCACCCACCGTCATCCGGGTCCGACCAGACGCGACCGGGCGACAGGATGAGGTCCCAGCAGCACGACGATTGGATGATGTCTCGCTCGACCGGAACGAGCCATCCCTCGTGCACAAAGAACTCGGCGCTGAGTCCCGGGAACGTGCCGCTGCCCGCCAACGCGGTGACGTTGTCTTGCGTCATCAGTCCCAATTCGATCGTCAGGGTTCCGGCGAAGTCGTGCAGTGCTGGATCGGCGTTCGGAGGTGGCCCGAACGCCTCGGAAGCAACCAACCCGGGATCGGGAGCTTCCTCTGTGAACGTTTCCAGGGGGAGGTTGTCGGCGATATCTGTCTGACCGGAAGCGGGGAGCGAAGAGAGCAGCAGAACCCCTACCAGCGTGCCCACGGCAAAGCCGGTTCGCATGGCTCCTCTTCCGACGGCTGTTTCAGTTTTGGGAGCAGATGGGTGTCGTACCAGGGCCGGACGACCCCGGCAGTACCGCCAGAGGTCAGGATTTGGATCCCCGTCAGCTGCCCGTGCCGCGTTGCCAGGAGTCGTACAACCGGCCGTACACGCCGCCTTCGGCCACCAACCGGTGATGAGGTCCATCCTGGACGAGCCGGCCCTGGTCGAAGACCAGGACACGATCGGCCGCTTCCGCCGTGGACATCCGGTGGGCGAAGGTCACCACCGTCCGCCCGGCGGTGAGCTCATTCAGGGCGCCGCTGATCCGTACCTCGGTGGCAGGGTCGACCGCGGAGGTGGCTTCGTCGAGCACCAGCAGGTCGGGGTCGGCGATGGCCGCCCTGACGAGAGTGACCAGCTGTCGCTCGCCGACCGACACTGCTCCACCGTGTTCTCCGACGGGAGTAGCGAGCCCTGCCCACAGTTCGTCCAGCCAGTTGGTGAGACCGAGTCGGGCGAAGGTGGTCTGTAGCTCCTCGTCGGTTGCTTCCGGTCGTCCCATCCGCACGTTGTCGGCGATCGAGCCCGCGAACAGCATCCCCTCTTGGGGAACCATGACGACCCGGTCGCGCATTGCTACCCACTCGTGGGCCATCTCATCCCAGTGACGTCTGTTCTCGGCCACGTGGTCGGGCAGGGCCCCGGCGGTCTGGGCGGGCTCGGTGGCGGTCATGGCGCTACAGGCTACTGACGCCGGGGTCTCAGGGGGGCTTCTCCCGTCCGCCAACAGCCCGTGCCTATCACCACGACCCTCACGTAGGCGTCCTGACCAGCGCCGATCACGAGATCGGGAACACGAACGCACATCTCGCCGAGTGTCCGGTATCGGCACGTGCGAGTGCACTCTTCGCCCGTGTCTATTGCCCTGTATCACAGATCGTGATACGTTGATCGCATGACTCAAGCGATATCGGTCCGACTCGACGACGACGCTCTCCATGCCCTGAGCGAGCTCGAGGCAACCGGCATGTCTCGCTCCGAAGCGATCCGTGCCGCACTCGTTGAGGCTGCGTCCCGGCTTCATGACAAGCGGGCTCTCGCTGAAGAGGTCGCCGCTCTCGAAGCCGATGACCACGACCGCGCGGAGATGATGGCGGTGGCCGAGCTCATGGAGAGTCTCCGTGCACCGGGGTGACATCTTCGCCCTGCGACTCCCCAAGGGGCTGGGACACGAACAGCGAGGGCGTCGTTTCGGTGTCGTCGTGCAATCCGATGCCTTCCTCCCACGATCGGTAGTTCTGGTGGCACCCACATCGACCAGCGCCAAACCAGCTTCCTTCCGACCCGAGATCGATATCGACGGCACCCTCACCAGGGTGCTTGTCGAGCAGGTCGGTGCAGTCGATCTTCAGCGGCTCGGTGACCTCGCCGGCCATCTCACACCGGAAGAGCAGTGGGGGGTCGACGCCGCGTTGCTCACCGTCCTCGGCCTCAACTGACCAGCGCCGAACAACAGATCCCGAGCAGAAACGCCCACCTCTCGGAACCGAGCAGACCGGCACTTCCGCGAGCGGTGCTCGATCTACCGACGCCACCTAGCGCGGTCGCGTATCAAGTGTGCCATCAGGTCCTG
>JARGFH010000113.1 GCA_029210695.1 Acidimicrobiia bacterium | reverse complement strand
TACCACCACGCATAGGAACAATCTCCTGGCGGACATAGACGCGCTACACAACAGGCACGATGTCCTGGCGGACTGCCTCTAGGTTTTGGGTTGTGATTTACAGCGGGCCGCCAAGTACAACCCATAACTCAAAACCTAAAACGGAGGTCGCTATTTGATGATCTCCTGGCCGATCAAGAGTTCGAAGGCGTTGTCGCCGAAGAGGATGACCGCCGAGTCTGCATCGAGGCTCACTATTTTGAAATTGGTGGCGAAGGTCTCGCCGACCCCGACGTCGTATTCGACACCGGCAACCTCGACTTTGGCCCGAAGCTCCCCACCGACGTCGGTGATATCGAGGAGCTTCACTACCGTGCCGGTGACCGATCCTCCGCCACCCGACGAGGTCCCATCGGTGATGATGACTCCGCCTGCGACGATGAGCGGCCGGAAGGGATCGCGGGGTTGAGAGAATTGAAAGTTGGCAGCCACCTTCATGCCCTCGAGCAGTGGAGCAGCCTCGACTGCGATGGTGTCGGTCGACGCCAGTTCGCCCGACAGAACCTCGGTCTGAGCGCGATATCCGGGAACGAGAGCCAACCAGACGGCCGCCACTCCGAACCCGATCAAGAGGATCGAGACGGCGATCGCGGTTCCGGCTCTTCGTATCGTGCGCGGCTGCATGTCATCCCCCTACCGTCGTGGTCGTTGTCTCAGTAGAACCATCTGCACCGGCGGCAGGTTCCTCAGCGGGGGCATCCTCAGCGGGGGCATCCTCCGCCGGAGCCTCATCGGCGGCCGGTTCCGCCGGCAGGAGCGACGAGAGCTCGAGCGGTATGACCACTTCGCTGGTCGTGAATACAACGCCGGAGATCGTCGCGTTCATTGAGTGGAATCCGGCTTCATCCGTACTGGCGGACAAGGTGAGTGAGTCGATCCGCACAATCCGATCCAGGTCGGCGATCCCGTAGAGGTATCCGAGTATCTCGAAGAACTGACCCTGCACCTGCACGGTGACACCGATCTCGAAGACCTCGGTGCCCTGGATGAGGTTCGGCACCGTGTAGCTTCCGCTCGTCCAGGCGAGCCCGTTCTCATCGGCCAGGTAGTTGAGATCGTCGATCAGTTCGGCGAGTCGGGGGGTGGATGGAATCCCCGTCTCGAGCTGACCGATGGCGGTGGCGTATTCCAGTTGGTTCTCTTCGATCTTCTGAAGTCGCGACAGTGTGGTCCGGAGAGTGAACTCCTCGGTCTGAGCGGTTTCGAGGTCGATCTGGGCGGTTTCCTTCCGCTCGTTGATCGGACCAACGACGAAGAAGTACCAGACGGCGGAGATCAGAACCGCGATGAGTAATCCGACCAGTATGCGCCTCACTCCGGAACCTCCGGAATGAGGTCGACTACTCGAGTGGACAAAGCGGCCGACGTCAACGCGGCCGCGGAACTGAAGTTGACGACCGGTATCTCCTCGATTTCGGACACCGAGGTTGAACTCACCCACCCAGCGCCCACCGCCGGCCAATAGCTCGAGTCGAGGACCCGCAGCCACGAGGAGGCGTCTTCATACCAGAAAGCCGTACCGCTCACACTGAGCGTGCCAAACGTGACATCGGTCTCCGTCGGCGTCGAAGCCTGGGCAGACAGAGACGACAGCCAGGCTCGATCGTTGATGATTCTCGCCAGATCGTTGAGCAGCCGGCCCCATGCGATATCGTTGGCGAGCGCCAGCTGCACTCTGGAGACGCCGCTTTGATAGTCCGCCCGCAACTGCCTGGCACCGTCCAGCTGACCGATTTCTGCCTGCAATCGCTGATTCTCTTGGCGTTGGGCCTCCAGGTCGGACTCGGCGTCATTGGCCTGGCCGACCAGCCAGAATGTGGCCAGCGCCAGCACCGCCACGAACGCCAGCACTCCGAGCATCATCCCGAAGATCTTGCGTCGCGCCTTCGATTTCTCCGAAACCTCCGGTGGAAGAAGGTTGATCGGTCGCATTAGGTTTCACCCCAGAGGGCCAGGCCGACCGGCACCGGCAAAACAGGCTGTGCCTGTGCCAGTTCAGCTTCCGAGAGCCCCACTTTTCCGATGCTCAGCCGGTCCCCATCCAGCATCCGGATAGGCGCCACCTCGATGTTGAGGGAGCGCCCCAGGCGGTTGGCCAGGTGCGGCAGCCTCGCCCCGTTGCCGGCAACGTACATGCGTTGGATTCCGCCGTCGGTGGCCTGCGACAAGTAGTAGTCGACCGAACCCCGGATCTCGTCGATCAACGCATCGGCCTGCCTGGTGAGCAGAACACGGGCCTTGTCATCGCCCTCGCTGCCGACCGGGGTTCCTTCGATGGCAACGCCGACCCGGCGTTTGGTCTGCTCAGCCTGAACTGCATCCATCCCCATGCCGTCGACGAGCGCTCTCGAGAAGTCCTCACCTGCCAATGAGACGATCCGGAGAAAGCGGACGGTTCCGCCCTTGACGATGACCACCTGCGTAAGACCGGCCCCGATATTAATGATCGCCTGGGGTGCAGTATCGAGATTCAAATCACCACCAAAGAGGACTCGCACGAGCGCGAAAGCCTGGAGGTCGACGGCCATGGGCTTGATGCCAATACCCTGGACCACGCGAAGCACATCCGTTGCCATCTGTTTTTGAGCAGCTACCACAAGAACCGACAACATGGGTTCGCCGTCCGGTGTCGTGAACTCCTCGAGCGGAATGAAGTCGAGGATGGCGTCCTCGATCGGGATGGGAATGTACTCCTGTGCCTGAAAGGCGAGCGACTCAGCCAGTTCATCTTCCGCCATATACGGGAGATCGACCCGGCGGACGATCACCCTCTGATTGGCGATTCCGAGAACCACGCGCTTCTTGGGCAGCTTGGCCGTTTTCCAGAGTCGGGTGAGAGCGCCGCGCACCAGGTCTTCATCGACGATCTCGCCCCCGATGACGGCGCCCGGCGGCAGCGCCACTTCACCGTATCGTTGGAGTGTCGGGGTGCCTTTCCCGGCGTTGACTACCGCAGCACGCACAGCAGTCGTGCCGATGTCTAACCCCACATTGACCGCCATCAGTTCTCCGCTCCAGGCGACCGCATAGATGTTGCGCCTCTCGCGGTGCAGCGCGCACCGCGTTGATTACGAACATGTAACTACACAAGTGTAACCAAGGCAAGTGCATCCGGGAGGAAGATCGGGCCTGGACGCAAGGTGGTACCGGGTTCAGATTTGAAGGTTCGATCCCCCCGACGCCGACGACGCCTGACGCACCCAGAACCTAGAACCCAGAACCTAGAACCGAGAGTTCGAAAAGAGCTTCACACATCGAACTGAATCGGCTAAATACCCAGATACCAATCAGCGATCGGGAGGCCGTAGACGATGCCGATCCATGCTCCCAGTACGAGGCTCGGGCCGAACGGGATGGCGTCCTTTCTCCCCCGCCGCCGGCTCACGAGGAGCGCGATCGAGATCAGACCACCGATGAAGAAGGCAAGGAAGATTCCCACCACGAGATGCTCCCACCCGCGGAAGGCCATGAACAGTCCCAGCAGGAAGGCGAGCTTGACGTCGCCGAACCCGAAGCCACCGCGGGCGATCAGGGCGAGCAAGAACAACCCTGCGAAGTACAACAAGCCCCCCAATGCGCCCCGGCCGAACTGACTGAGCTGACTATCAAGGACCGCCCCAATCGCGAGCAGCAGTACACCAACCACCGTCCCCGGGTAGAGGATTCGATTCGGAATGCGTTTGTGATCTAGATCGGTGAGGATCAACACCAGCGTCACCGCCGTGAACCACAAGTAGGCAGGCAACACCCAGTTGATGTCGGTCACGAAGACCGTTGCCGCGAACAAAGCGCCGGTGAGGACCTCAACGATCGGATAGCGCGAGGAAATCGGAGCAGCACAGTCCCGGCACTTGCCGCCGAGCAATAACCAGGAGACCACCGGGATGTTGTCACGCGGGCGAACGGGAGCCCCGCACGCCGGGCAAGCGGACGGCGGATTCACCACCGAGCGCCCGAGCGGCACCCGGTAGGCAACCACGTTGAGAAAAGAGCCGAACACAAGCCCAAAAACACCGGCGAAGCCGGCAGCCAACCCAGTCATCTCGCAACACTCCTGACGATCGACAGCCTAAAGCACAGGGTCATCGCGGTTGCGGACCCCGCAGGGCCCGCAATCCCGTTACGTCGAGCGGAGCTACCAACCACCGGCACACTCGACCAGTGAGTCGAGGTCGGCACCATTACCTGGTGCATCAACCATGCCATAGTAAGTGCCGGCTCTGCTCCCGCTGGCTTCGTCCACAAGGCAGAACCATGATCCCGATGCACTCTGGCTGATGAATACCACCGCCTGGTCGACGAACCCATCGGTGTTGGCCAGCGCGATGAACCCGACTTCCTTGAGCGCCGGTGCATTACCGGCAACGAAGGCGAGGTTGGCGTGGACGGCGGCCAGATCCGCGATCGCAAACCCGTAGTCCTGGGTTGTCTTGTCCGCGTAATAGACCTTGGCTGCCGTGAGGGCGTTCCGAAGATCGCTCTGAACGGCACGATTCTGGGATCTCGTCCTGGCACCCATGAAGGTAGGAACGGCAATGGCGATGAGAATGGAAATAATGAGCACCACAACCATCAACTCGACCAGGGTGAACCCGTCGTCGTCTTTGTGAAGTCTCTGCATGTCACCTCCTCTCGCACAGCTAGGTGGCTGCCGAAAAAGTTGGTGGTTGTGGGTCGGGGGTGCTCGCGTTCGAGGTCGTTTTCGGTCACACTGGA
>JARGFH010000112.1 GCA_029210695.1 Acidimicrobiia bacterium | reverse complement strand
CACCGCCTGGGCCCACCGCCAGACAACACGAGACAAAGCCGCCGCTTGACAAGATACAACCCTGGGGTGTCTAGCCCGGATCGATGCCGTTTACCGGCCGGACCCCGGCGCGGGGTAGCAGGGCCGGGATTATGAGCAGAGCCGACAGGGCGGCCGTCACCATCGAAACCCACATGATCATCGATACCTGGGGATGAATGGCCAGCGGCGATAGCCACAGCGCACTCAACGCAATCGCAATGCCGAGAGCGTTGGCGACGATCGGGCGCCCGGCGCGGTCGATGGCCCGCAGCACGTAGCCATCGCCCTCCCCTCTGGCGTTGTCGATGGCTGCCACGAAGTGGATCGAGTAGTCGATGCCAACCCCGAGGACGATGCTCGAGATGATCGCCGTCAACAGGTTGAGCTGAATCCCGGATATCGCAACAAAGCCGAGCAGGGTGGCAATGGTCAGCGTCACGGGGACCAGCGAGACCAGCGTCTCTCTGAGACGGCGGTAGGCGATCATCAACATCACGAACACGAGCGCGAAGGCGACAACGAGCGACACCACCTGGGCCGTCAGGACCAACCGGGCGATCTCATCCCAGATGATCGGCATTCCGGTCAGCACGCGCACTTCATCATTCTCGTCCACGAAGTCGAGCCAGCCCTGAAGATCCTCATTGCTGAATCCCGACGGCAGCAACATGAACCTGAGTCCATCTGCAGATACCATGCTTCCGAGCGGGAGTTCTATCTCCCCACTCAAGACCGCTTCCACCTGTTCGATCGGCAATGCTGCTGCCATGTCTGCCAGCGAGAACACGGTCCGCACACCGGGCAAAGCCTCCATCTGTCGCGACACCGCCAGAACCTCGCCGAGCTGCCCGGCACCACCTGCCGGGTCGAACACGAATTCGCCGGTCAGTGGCGTTGCTCCTCCGAAGAGTTCCTCGGTTCTGTCAAACGCCTCCCGCACCGGATCGTTGTCTTTGAAGAAAAAAAGCTGATCCGCGTCGACGGTCAGTCGAGGGATGGTCAGAACCGCAAAGGCAACGAGGCCGACGGTCAACACGAGGGCAGGGATTCTGGTAGCAACGAGCCTCTTCAGGGCTGTAGTTACCTTTGGGCCGAGGATGGCGGTGTGGTGTTTGGCGTCGATGCTGAGGCGGCTCAACAGCGCCGGGAGCGAGAAGAATGAGATGATCCCGGCGAACACGATTCCGGTGGCAGCGAACAGCCCCATCTGACGAATCGGGCGAACGTCGGTGAAGGTCAGAGACATGAACCCGGCCGCGGTTGAAACCGTCGTGAGGATCATCGGAACTCCCACGTGTCGTAATGCAGACCGAACTCGCTCCACGGGATCGGTTGATCGCTCGGCGACCTCCTGGAAGTGGGTCACGAAATGCAGGCCGTCCGCAGAGCCCATGACGATGACGAAGATGGGAACGATCACAGTCACCACGTCGATCTGGCGACCGAGTGCAAAGATGAATCCGAAGGTCCACACAGCGCCAAGCAGAGCCGGCACGAGCGCCAGCACACTCAAGCGTCGATCCCCGATCGTGGCGTAGAAGGTGCCGATGAGCAACACCATCACAATTGGTGGAATCACGAGCAAGAAGAAGGAGAGGATGTCGATCACTTTGGCGAAGATGACCGGGTTGCCGGATAGGACGAGGTCGATGCCGGCGGGTGGTTCGTAGTCGGAGAGGTCGAGCGCCAGGGCCATGCCGTCGTCGTCGGGCACAACCATCAACATCGAGTGCCGGCCGTCCTCGCTGACAAACAGTTCGGCCAGCGGATTGGTGTCGAGCAGACCGGCGAGCTGTTCATCCGGTGCGAGATTCAGCATCGCGGCTGTCACCGGCGTGCCGGTGAGGGGATTCACATCGGGGATCAGCGAGGCTACCGAAGTGACACCAGGCATCACGGCGAGTTCACTGCGAATCTCTAGCAAGGACAGCAACGATGCCTTCTCCGTGAACGACTGCCCGGCCGGCAAGGAGATGACGACGTTGATGGGATCGGAGGTGGCGTACTTGTCCTGTAGATCGGCGAAGTCCCTGCCGACCGCGCTGCCATCGATGATGAACGAGGAGACGTCTGCGTTGAAGTCCATCCGGAACAGCATCAGAAGCGACAGCAGCGTCACCAGGCCGGTGACGGCCAGGACGCGCCTGGAATGCTCGACGATTATCCGGGCGATTCGATCCATCGCGTTGACCTCCGAGCCTGCGACGTCACGACACTAACCGAGGGCCGTCATCGATGGTTTCGCCCAAGCGCCTACTTGCGACGACCGACCACCCATCCGGCGAGTAGCCAAGCCCCGATCGTCCAGGCCGTCAGGACGGCCCACGATGTGCCAACCGACTCCACGAGACCGTTCGACAAGGAGGCACGGATGACCTGGGCCATGTGATAGAACGGCAACACCCGGTGCACCGAGGCCCACCACTCCGGGAACTGAGCGATCGGCACCACGATCGGTGCGAACAGCATGGCCATGAACATGACGATGTTGGTGAGCAGGTTGGTGAAGCGAGGCTCGGGGATGGCGTGTGCCATCGCAAAACCGACCGAGGTCGCCATCAGTGAGGTCAGCAACACCGCCGGAATCAGCAGCCAGGACCAGATCAGGGTGACGTCGTAGTAGAGATCGGCAACGATCAAGGCAATCGCCGTGCCGGGAATCGCCAGCGCGGTGAACACCGTGAAGGTGGCTGCCGCCGATGTCATGCGCGGAACGGGAAGCGACCAAACGAAGTCGTAGGTGTCGCGGATCTTGTGCATCATTATCGAGGCGGGAACCATGACGAGGCCGATCGGCACCAGCGCCAGTGCCGGAATCCCGGTCACGATGAACATCCGTGCGGTCGCAGGCATCTCTCCCATGTAGAAGCCATAGAGGTATGCCATCCCCGCTCCGGTGAGAATCTGGATGACCAGAGCGAACGCCAGGAACGTCCGCATGTTGATCAGCTCGAAGCGCAGCATCGACCGGTAGCTGCTGAGCCAGTACGAAGACCCGGACCGGACGACGGGGGTGAGCGTGGCAGTGTTCACTTCCGCCTCCTCAACACCCAGCCGGCAACCACGGCCGCACCCACAGCCCAAACCCCGAGGACCATATAGGAACGCCCCACCTCGATCACAATGCCGTTGGTCAGCGAATCCCGCACGACGTTGGCCATCGGATAGAACGGCAGGTACTCATTCACAGTCGCCAGCCAGGCGGGCAGGTTCTCAATCGGATAGCTGATCGGCGAGAAACCGAATATGACGAAGATCAAGAGCTGCGAAATCAGCTGCGTGATGTCGGGCTTGGGAACCGCGTGGGCAAGCGCATACCCGATCAGTGTGCCGGTCAACAAAGTGAGCCCGACGGCAGGCAAGACCATGAATGACACGTCGAATGTCACGTCATACCGCCAAATCGCCGCGCCCAGCGCGCCGAGCATGGCCGGCAGGGCAATGAACACGTTGAGCGTAACCCAGGCTGCGGACGCCGAACTGCGGGGCACCGGCAGCGACCACATGAAATCGTACGAACCGGAGCTCTTCTGCTGGGCGATCAATTGCGGGCCCATGATGACCCCGACAATGCCCAGGGTGACGACCACTGCCCCGGTCGAGAGGTACAGGGCGACGGACTCCGTCATGTCGGCGATGAGCAAGCCAAATCCGAGCACCAGCCCGACTCCGGACAAGAGCTGCACCATGACGGTGAGCGGAAGCAGCAGTCGCATGTCGGTGAGTTGCCAGCGCAGCATGGCCCGGTAGCTGCGAAGCCAATGGACTGGTCCGGACCGCTTGACCGGGAGCACGTGCACCGGGAGCGCGGTCGCCGTCATGTGCCGTCCGGCTCTGCGGAGGTGTGCCCGGTCAGACGGATATAGACGTCCTCGAGGGTCGTTGCACCGAGCGCGTACTCCTCGGCTACTCCTTCCACCATCATCAACTGCGCCCAGGCGATCCCTGCTGCTGCATCCCCTTCGTCGATGACCATCATCAGGTTGTTGCCCACCCGGGCGGAATCGTGGACGAGCGCCGGCATCTCAGGTACACCGTTGCCGGGCACGAGCATCAGCTGCAGCCTGAGTCGGCCGCGGTCATCCAGTTTCAGCGAGGAGGGCGTCCCCTGCGCGATGAGCTTTCCTTCGTTGATGATGGCCAGGCGATCGACGGCCTTCTCAGCTTCGAGCACATTGTGAGTAACGAGGAATACCGCCGCCCCCTCGCTGCCCAGCAACCGGATCTGATCCCACAGCAGCCGGCGTCGGCGTGGATCGACGTCGTTGGTCGGCTCATCGAGGATCACCACCTTGCCAGGCCACACCGTCGTCATGATGTAGCCGACCAACCTGCGGACGCCGCCCGACAGCTTGTGACCCATGGTGTTTCTCCACTCGGTGAGATCGAGTGCTTCGATCAGAGCATCACCCCGGGCTCTGACCTCATCGGGAGGACCACCACGAATGAGCCCCGTGATTTGCACCGCCTCGTGCATCTTGAACGACTCGATCGGCATCTGTGCCTGAGGCAGATAGGAGCAGAGTTGCCTGGCGACGTCCGGGTCTTCGACGAGGTCATACGGTCCGAGGGTGATCCGACCAGAGGTCGGCTTGAGAAGACCGATGATCTGTTTCACAAACGTGGTCTTGCCGGCTCCGTTCGGGCCCAGCAAACCGTAGACCTCACCGGGACGCACCTCGATGGAAATGGCATCGTTGGCGTAGACCTCGCCGTTGTAGGTCTTCGTGACGTCCTCTGCTCGAAATGTCCAGTCTGCCGCGTCGGTGGCAGCAGAATCCCCGTTAGACATTACCATGATGTCCATATGATGTCGCAATGATGTGTTTCCGTCAAGCCCTCCCCTAGGTGGCTGCCGAAAAAGTTGGTGGTTGTGGGTCGGGGGTGCTCGCGTTCGGGGTCGTTTTCGGTCACACTGGAG
>JARGFH010000111.1 GCA_029210695.1 Acidimicrobiia bacterium | reverse complement strand
CAGGACCTGATGGCACACTTGATACGCGACCGCGCTAGGTGGCGTCGGTAGATCGAGCACCGCTCGCGGAAGTGCCGATACAGAGCACTTGATAGACCGGCTGTTATGCCGCCTGATCTGACGATATGGGCGGTTTGGGATCAGTGGAGAAGGTGTCTGGTGAGGTAGGCGGCTTGGACTGTGCTTGCTTCGTCGAACAGGTCGCTGGGGTGGTAGAGGAGACCGAAATGTCCACCGTCGATGTCGTACCAGTCCTTCTCACCCGACAGGAGATCGAAAGCTTCTCGGCTGACCTCCGGGTTGGCGCCAACCATTTCGTCGGCCGGTGCGACCATCATCAAAGACGGGACCGTCACAAAGGGAGCGCACAGGGATGGGCTGTAAGGGGCGGTGTCCGATGGGATGACCCTGGTGGCCTGGTTCTGCCACCCGCTTCCATGCCTGCCGCCGTAGTCGACGAACCAACGGAACGCCTGGATCGGTTGCAGCAGCGAAGGAGTGCCCAACTGGTCGGGCGACACAACCGGAATCGGACCAGTGGTGTCCTCCGGGCGACCGGAAACGTCACCCGATTCGAAGGTCTCACGGATCGCTTCGAACGCTTCAAGTGTTGGGTTTACGTGAGAAGCGTGGGCGCCGAAGGTGGGGCATTGAGCTACCACCACCCTGACCCGAGAGTCGCAGGCAGCCACCAAGAACACCTCGCCAGCCGAGTACGAGTCACCCCAGACTCCGATCCGGTTCGGATCATGGTCTTCGATGGTCGAGGCGAACGTGATGGCGTCTCGATAACCACGGCACTGCACCCAAGGGTTGATCTCCTGGCGTGGCTCACCTCCGCTGATCCCCAGATTCCGATGGTCATAGATCAGAGCCGACACCCCAGCCTCAGCAAATACCTCGGCATACCGGTCGGTTGTCATCGGTATCGTGGCGGAGGTTCCGTGCGTCATCACCACCACCGGAAACGGCGGGTCGCCCTTCACAGCCTCATACAGAAACCCCCGAAGGACAGTACCTTCAGACTCGAACTCGACAGCAATCCGGCGAGAACCCCAACCATCCACGAAAATCCCAACCATTCCTTGTGACAACCAGAACCCTACGCCGTGAAGCTTCGACCCCAATCAAATCCCGCTCACAACCGGCCAGATCGACGGCGGGTGGGCCGTCCGCCGCCCCAGTCAGTGTCCGACGCGGGTTTGCCACCAGCACGCACGACGTGCCGGGGATGCGCTATTCGTGGAGTGGCGTCTTAGTCGTCTCGGTGGCCGGTTCGGCCGGTGATCGCTTGGCCACTGAATCGTGTGCTCCGTAGCGCATCATCCGAGTGGCCGGGGATCGGGGTAGGGGTCAAGGGTCAGTCTCCGGGTTCCGGCACCAAACCATGCTTCTCGGCGCGTCTCCTGAGCAGCTTCACGTCGTCGTCGGGGAGTTCACGCTCGGCCTGCTGGAGGAGGAGATGCACCTCCCGGCGAAGAGAGTCTCCCCTTCCAGCCTGAGCCTCGGGGAGCAGGGACACGAGGTCGTGAGCGAGATCGATGATCGCCCGAATCACCTCCGGTTGAGCCCCGGCGTTCAAGCGGATTCCCTGCAGGGCCGAGCGGATGTAGTCGTCCCGATCGGGACGGTCCGGGCGGAACAGACGGCGGTTGCTCCCGCGGTCGCCGACCACCCGGTGCGGCAGATCGCGGGTGAGGACCTCGCCGAGGGGCTCTCCAAGATGAGTGACGACGTCCACTGCGGTCGCCGGGTCGTTGATACCCGGCGAGAGTGCCCGCAGGGCGATATCGCTCAACAGCCTCAGTCCGAACCGGGGGTCGCCTTCGATCTTCCGATTCGTCCCGGTGCCTATCGCCTCCCTGATGGCGCTCTCGAGACCCGATGGAGGGTCAAGTGTCCACACGGTGGCCAGCATGGTGCCCGAGTGCACGTAATCTCCGACCTCCACGTCGACTCGCAGCACACCCCCGTCGTCAACGGCATCGAGCAGCTGTCTGTTGTCTATGGAGGTGACCCAACCCTTCGTCGTTCCCCTGACCCGCAGGGACGGCTCTCCCGACAGTTGGTCCGCCGCGAGCGCAGTTTCGGGACTCGCCTCGAGACGCTCGGGAAGTTCCCGTCGGACCTCGTGGGTAGTAGCATCCGCGATTCCTCGGATCAGCGTGCCGACCTCGATCCGTTGAAGCACGTGGTTGAGAAAGCCGACGATGAGGAGCATGGCGAGAACCGCCAGGATAATGCCCGCGGTTGTGGAGACGCTCGGGCTGGATTCCTCGGCTCCGTCCGACGGAAGGCGTACCGCGGCCAGGACAAGCAGCGAATAGACAAACGTGCCCGTGGTAATCCCGATGACTATCTGCTGAAACGAATCCCGGAACAGAACCCCGAGGATCCTAGGCGAGTACTGGCTGGCCGCCAGCTGCACCGTGAGAGCAGTTATCGAGAAAACGATAGCGGCAACGGTGATGGTGGCACCGGCGATGGTCGACAGGATCACCCGAGCGCTGGCGACGGTGGTCGACAGAACCAGAAGTCCATCCAGCGATCCACTGCCGTCCACCCACAACAGCGTGCGGGCCAGAACAGCACAGCCGCCGACGATCAGCGCGGGTATAAAGAAGAGACTCTGCCGTACACGGTCGAAAAGGTCGCGAACCCGGTTCCTCATCGCCCCAGACTACCCAGACTCGAACCCCCGGACCGCGGCGCGAAGAACACCGGAACGCCATCATCGACTCCCGCCTCTGACAGGTGGCTCAACCACACCGCCGGACGGGGGTTGCCTCATCGCCGGGGCCGTACATATGTACCGCCATCAGTGGAAGATGTTCTTGGATGTGGTAGCGGTTTCGGCGTCCGTCTCGTTCTTTGACTAGTTGTTTGTGTCGCCGACCTTCCCGGTAGTGAACCTATTTTCGATATCGAAGCTGGGATCCGCGACGTGTTGGGCGGGGAGGGTTTGGCCGTCCAGTTCCAGCCGATCTTCGATCTGGGTGCCTGGCTGGTGGGAACTAAACGGGTGGTCGGGTTTGAAGCGTTGGCCCGTTTCGATCTCCCGGTCGCACCCGACGTCTGGTTCCGGGAAGCGGCCCGGACGGGTCTGGGCGCCGACCTGGAACTAGCTGCCATCCACACCGCGGTAATGCACCTCCCCCAGATCCCCGCCGAGGCGTTCTTGAGTGTCAACGTCTCCCCCGAAACAGCAAGCTCGCTGGCACATGTTGACTGGTTCCACCGGCTACCTTTGCGGCGGGTCGTGATCGAGATATCCGAAGAGGCCACCATTGAATCGATCCGGGTTTTCCGGAGGCTCCGATCCTTGGGAGGATGGAGTCAGGTAGCCGCCGAACCCTGACTGGGGTCTCCTGGTACGGGTTCCGGGGGTGGACATCCGGCTCCCCTCTGACAGCCAGATTCGGGGGCGGCCCGGCGGGTGGTGCCCAGCGTTCCCGGTGGATCGGTCCCGGCCAGTCGAACTAGCGGCTGTTGACCTTGGCGGTCTGGGGTGGGATGCGTTCGGCTTCGGGGGTCCTTGCGGCCGGTAGCTCGAGGTCGAAGACACTCCAGTGGTCTTGTCGCCGGTAAGTAAGGTCCCCCTCCATCAACCGGGCGAGGTGGCGGGCCACACTGAGCCCAATACCGAGCGCGGCGGGTTGGCTCTCCCCTGGATGAGCTCGATAATAGGGCTCGAAGATCCGTTCCCATTCCTCGGCTGGGATCCCAGGCCCGTTGTCAGCTACCTGGATGTGGACCCGCTGGTCGGTGGCACCCAACCGGACCTGGATCCGGTCGCCCCCATAACGGCAGGCGTTGCTGATCAAGTTACGGAGAATCTGTCTGACCCGACCGGGATCCCCAGACGCCCTGTCGGCTCCTTCCAGGCCGGCGATCACCTCGACCCGGGCGCCGGTATCGGACCCGGCCGCTTCGAGCACTTGGGCAACCTGGGCTCGGGCCGCCACAGGCACCCGGGTCACCACCAGCAGGTCGAGCTCGGAACGAGCCGACACCAACAGGTCATCGATGATATGGGAAAGGTCGGTAGCTTCCTCAGCGACACTGGAGATCATCGATAGACGCTCCTCGTCGCTCAACACGCCGTGGCCCTCCCGCAACAGTTCGGCAAAACCGAGCACCCCGGTCAAAGGGGTGCGGAGCTCGTGGCTGACCGACGCCAAGAACTGATCCCTGGCCCGGGTGAGCTCCTGGAGGACCTCCAGTTCCTGTCGGGCATGTGACCGCTGCCGGTACAAGAAGATCCCGCCGGTGGCCAGACCAGACGCCGCCAGGCCAACAAACAGGACCAGCAGCGCCCCGGTCGGGTCAGGGATCATGCCCGAAGAGGGTTTCGGGGTGACGGTGATCTCCCACCGGCGGCCCCCCACCTCCAGACTCCCCACCCAAACCCCTTCGGCTTCTCCCCGAGACGAGCCGGTGGTGATGTCGCTGACTTCCCAATCGACCAGGCTGGAGAGGGTCGCCGAGTGGTGACCGCGGAGCAGTTCGCTCAGATCCATCGGCGCTACCGTGAACCCCACCACCGCGTCGGTGTCGGGATCGATGACCGGCCAGTACATCAAGAACCCATCCGATTCGGTCTCCGAAACCAACCGCACGAACGGGGTCGCCGCCACCTCATGGGTGGTCCGGGCACGCTCCAGGGCAGTGAGACGGTCGAGTTGCGACATCGAATCGAACCCGTGCGGCTGGTCGAACGCCTCGGACGGCTCAAACCACTGCACCGGTACATATTCGGGACGTTCCCCGACCGGAATCCGCCCACCCTCTGCGTCGAGTTCGAACACCGAATAGGCGGGGATCGTTTCCCGCATCTCGGCTACAAACCCGTCAAGGTCCTCGACCCGCACGATCGGCATATATCCGATACCCCCCAACCCAGGTGCCAACCCAATATCGGCCACGAAGCGACGGAACTCCACCTGAGCCACCTCGTCGCTGGACCTAAATAAGCCGCCCACCGCGACCAAACGCCCAACCACATCCTCTACTGCGTCAGCTGTGAATCGCCCTGGGAGAGTTGGAGACTCCGGAGCTTGGAAGCGAGGATGGAGTTATGGATTATCAGGGTGATGGGAC
>JARGFH010000110.1 GCA_029210695.1 Acidimicrobiia bacterium | reverse complement strand
TCCACGGACCCCGACTCCAACCGCCAGGGTCACTATGTCAGGCCACCCCTCTTACACAGAGGATCTGACACGCCCGGTGCAGATGCGGCATCTGGTATTCACCGCCCCCCAGCCGCTGCGGGAACGGTTCTTCGGGCTCTCCAAAACCCAACTGGTGAACCAGACCGCCGCCTTGCGTCCTCGAGACAACGGTGACGTGGTCACCTACGCCACCAAGGTGGCGCTCAAGACGTTGGCGCAGCGGGTGCAACTACTCGATGCCCAGATCAGCCAGATCCGCCACATGCTGCCTCCCCTGATCAACGCCGCCGCCCCCAACCTGCTCAACGTCTACGGGGTCGGGGTCGACAACGCCGCCATCCTCCTCGTCGCTGCCGGGGACAACCCGGAACGGCTGAAAAGCGAAGCCGCGTTCGCTCACCTCTGCGGGGTAGCGCCACTGCCGGCCTCGTCGGGCAAGGTGATCCGGCATCGACTCAACCGAGGCGGCAACCGGCAAGCCAACCATGCCCTCTATCAGGTGGTCCTTAGCCGCCTCGCATCCGACCCCGACACCAAACGGTATGTGGAACGACGCAGCAAGGAAGGCAAATCGATCGGCGAGACCGTCCGGATGTTGAAACGCTACGTGGCTCGGGAAGTGTTCAAACACCTCCCCGTCGCCTAACACCCAAAAACCTGCAGGGAGGGGCGTGGCCCCCGAACCGGCCGACGCCCCAACCGGGCTGTCCAACCAATGAACTGCCCGCCCCACCCCGCTCTCACCACCAGCAGCGGGACAGCGTGACCTAATAAGAGCATGCCCTCAACGCCAGTGGCCCAACCCTGTCGTGTCCGCCCACCCCGCACCGCACCTTGACAACCAAACCAAGATCGCGAAAACCACCACTTGACACCATAAGAGCCTCATTGCGGCGGCGAAACCCGACTGTCGGAGATCGGAAGTTGGGTCCTTTTCCTCTGGTCGGCTTGCACCGCTTGGGTTAGTTCTGTTGTTGCGGAGCTAGGTCGAGAGGCACCGACGTAGGTGGCGCGGAGGTGGTTCGTGGCAACGACGCCACAAGCCCCGGGAGGGACACAGCCGACCGATTCCATGTCGGAGATGGTGGGGAATGCCGCTGCGGAGGCGGGCACCGAGCCTGTGCTACCGCAAACCCCGTCCGGGATTCAACGCGAGTTTCGGCCCGAACGTACCGAGGCGTTCGACACCCTGGTGGAGAACCTCCGCAAGCTCTGGATCGTTGGCCCTGAGTTGGTCTTGCGCAGCCTGAGCGATCGTATTCGGCGGCGCCTCGGGCTGGCACCGCGGACTACAGGAGCCGCGGCGCTGTACGGGCTGACGGGGTTTGGTATCAGGCTGGCCGTCGTGGTTCTCGCTACCGCCCTAGCCGGACAGTGGACCGGGATCCCCTGGGGACGGTGGGCGGCGATCCTTGTGCTCTACGGTCTGATCGACGTCATCTTGGCGCTCCTCTGGCCGGTTTTTGACGACCCTGTGCCGCCACGGTTGAAGCCGTTGCTGGAGGACTGGACGGCGCTGATCCCAACAATCGCCCGGGAGTCCGACCTGCGTGACCTGGCCGGCCTCACCCGGCGTCTGTACCGGCTGCCGGTGGTGGCGACTGCCGGGGTGGCGGTGGCGGCCGTCATGCTGCTGGCCTCCTGGCTGTTTGCCCCAACCGCCCTGGGCGACCTTCCCGCCGGGAGCATCGTTCTGCTGGCTCTGCTGCTCTACGATTTCGGGACACTACCCATCTGGAGCAACACCCTCCTCAACTGGGTCACGATGTCTCGCCAGGCCAGGTACGACCACCAGCTCTTCTGGCCGAGTCCGGCCGACTCGCCCGAGATCCGCAAGGCGATGCGAAGGACAATTTGGCAAGCGTTCACGGCCGGGATGTGGACCACTCTCTTTCTGGTGCTGACGGTGGTGCTGGTGGGATGGGACTCGGCGCTGGTGCTACCGATGGCGGTCGGGTTCGTGGCGATCGGCTACGTTTCTACCTTCGCCCTGGCCTTCAGATACGCGGCGAGCGTTCGCAAGATCGTCGAGCGGAGCCGAAACCAGCGACTGCAGGGACTGCAACGGCGTATCGACGCGTTCGGACCGCGCTACACCAACCTGTCAACACAGGAGTCGGAGGAACTCCGGGATCTGCTCTTCCTCCACGACAGGATCCGCGACGCCCCCGCGACCGTCACCACCACCAACAACCTCCTCCGAACCGCGGCGGGATTGCTCATCCCCACCATCGCCTTCGTCGTCACCGTGTTCGGCGAAGTGTCGGCCGAACGCCTCCTCGACGCCATCCTGCCGTGAGCCGGAGATCGGGAGTTGGGCTCTGGTCGGCCAGACCATATTGGGTTAGTTCTGTTGTGATTCGAGAGATGAAGCCGGCTAGGCAATACGAGGCCTTCAAGCTACTCACCGGCGCCGACAGTCCGCGGATCACTGAGCGAGACGTAGCTCCGGCACGTCCCTGCGGCGATTTCCTCGCGCTCCCAACAGGTGGGCTAGGGCCAATATTTGACAAAATCCAGAATTGGGCAGATCATGTGACCATGTCCGCTCAGCCATCCATCGACCCGGCTGACCTACTTCGCCAACATAGTGTCCAGGTCACGGCCCAGCGGCTGGCGGTCCTGCGGGCGGTGTCCGAACGACCGCATGGCACCGCAGACGATGTAGCGGAGGTGGTCAGGTACGAGATCGGTGCCATCTCGCGCCAGGGGGTGTACGACGCCCTCGGCGTTCTGGTCGACAAGGGCCTCGTACGGCGTATCCAACCGGCCGGGTCTTCTGCCCGCTATGAGCAACGAGTCGGTGACAACCATCACCACCTGGTCTGTCGCTCGTGCGGCGAAACCGTCGACGTCGACTGCGCGATCGGTACGGCGCCGTGCCTGCACGTGGCCGATGACCAGGGCTACGAGATCGACGAGGCCGAAGTGATCTATTGGGGCCACTGTCCCGCATGCCGTACGGGAGCCGGCACTTGAGCAGGGCAACGTACTCGGAAACCACCACGTCAATACGAGGAGGAGAGCAATGAGCAACGAAGAGCACGGTACGACCGTCACCAGCGACGAAGCGTCTGCCGCCAAGTGCCCGGTAATGTACACCGATCATCAGCGGGTCGGAGGCACGGCTAACCAGCATTGGTGGCCGAACCAACTGAACCTCAGGATCCTGCGTCAGAACAACCCGCAGGCCGATCCCATGGGCGAGGACTTCGACTACTCCGAGGAGTTCAAGACCCTCGACTTCGAGGCCTTGGCGAGGGACGTCGACGCGCTGATGACCGACTCCCAGGACTGGTGGCCGGCCGACTACGGCCACTACGGACCGTTCTTCATCCGGATGACCTGGCATTCCGCCGGCACCTACCGGACCCTTGACGGCCGGGGTGGTGGCGGCAGCGGAGCCCAGCGCTTCGCCCCGCTCAACAGCTGGCCGGACAACGTCAACCTCGACAAGGCGCGGCGACTGCTGTGGCCGATCAAACAGAAGTACGGCCGCAAGATCTCGTGGGCCGACCTGCTGATCCTCACCGGCAACCGGGCGCTGGAGACGATGGGCTTCAAGACCTTCGGCTTCGGCGGCGGCCGTGAGGACATCTGGGCGCCGGAGGAGGACGTCTACTGGGGTCCGGAGACCACATGGCTCGGCGATGAGCGCTATACCGGCGACCGGCAGCTGGAGAGCCCGCTCGGTGCAGTCCAGATGGGCCTCATCTACGTCAACCCCGAAGGTCCCAACGGCAATCCGGATCCGATCGCGGCGGCTCGCGACATCCGTGAGACCTTCAGCCGGATGGCTATGAACGATGAAGAGACGGTGGCGCTCATCGCCGGCGGCCACACCTTCGGCAAGACCCATGGTGCGGCTAATCCCGACGAGTACGTAGGTCGCGAGCCCGAGGGTGCCGATCTCACCGAGCAGGGCCTTGGCTGGACGAGCAGCTTCGGAAGCGGCAAGGGTGACGACACCATCAGCAGCGGGTTGGAAGGAGCCTGGACCTCGGACCCGATCCGCTGGGACAACGGCTACTTCGAGTTGCTCTTCAAGTATGACTGGGAGCTGACCAGGAGCCCGGCCGGAGCCTACCAATGGCACCCGAAGGGCATCGCCGAGGAAGACATGCCGCCGGCGGCCCACGACCCGTCGAAGCGGGTACTTCCAATGATGGCCACGACTGATCTCTCGCTGAAGTTCGACCCCGTCTACAAGGAGATCTCGCAGCGGTTCTACGAGAACCCGGATGAGTACGCCGATGCGTTCGCCCGGGCCTGGTTCAAATTGCTGCACCGCGATATGGGTCCGGTTGCCCGGTACCTTGGACCGTGGGTGCCGGACGAGGAGCTGATCTGGCAGGATCCCGTCCCGGCCGTCGACCACGAGCTGATCGACGACGCCGACATTGCGGCGCTCAAGGCCGACGTCCTCGATTCGGGGCTGTCGGTCTCCCAGCTGGTCTCGACCGCCTGGTCCTCGGCCGCGACCTACCGGAACACCGACAAGCGCGGTGGTGCCAACGGAGGGCGCATCCGCCTCTCGCCCCAGGCAGAGTGGGACATCAATCTCACGTCGGGCGTGTCGCAGGTCGTGGGCACCCTGGAGGGGATCCAGCAGCGATTCAACGGCTCGCAGACCGGCGGTAAGAAAGTGTCGCTGGCCGACCTCATCGTGCTGGCCGGATGCGCCGCCGTCGAGGTGGCGGCCAAGCGGGCCGGGCACGACGTACAAGTTCCGTTCGCTCCGGGCCGCACCGACGCCACGCAGGAGCAGACCGACGTTGAGTCGTTCGCCTTGCTCGAACCTGTCGCCGACGGGTTCCGCAACTACCTGCAGAAGGGCGCTCCCCTGGCAGCAGAGCACATGCTGGTGGAAAAAGCCTTCATGTTGAATCTGTCCGCCCCCGAAATGACCGCTCTGGTCGGCGGGATGCGTGCCCTGAACGCCAACGTCGGGCAGTCTCAACACGGAGTCTTGACCGACCGGCCGGAGACGCTGACCAGCGACTACTTCGCCAACGTGCTCGACATCGGCACAGAGTGGAAGCCGGTCTCGGAGGCCGAAGACGTGTTCGAGGCCCGTGATCGCAGCACCGGCGAGTTGCGGTGGACCGGTTCCCGCGTCGACCTTGTCTTCGGGTCGAATTCCGAGCTGCGAGCTCTCGCCGAGGTCTACGGAGCGAGCGATGGTGAGGAGAAGTTGGTGCGGGACTTCGTGGCCGCCTGGGACAAGGTCATGAGTAACGATCGTTTCGATCTCGCATGATCTGAATCAATAGTTGTGTATCGCCCTGGGATTCTTGGAGACTCTTTACCTTGGAAGCGAGGATGGAGTTATGTCAAAGAAACTGCAGGCGCC
>JARGFH010000109.1 GCA_029210695.1 Acidimicrobiia bacterium | reverse complement strand
GTGGCCATCACCAGTCTCCAAGAGCACCAACCGGCGCTCCCACCCGAAGGTAAACCACTGACAAGTTGCCCGATGTCCACGTGTAGACACGCGAGGCCGTGATGGAGCTCGACCGAGGAACACTGGCGAGGATCGATCGGAAGCTGCTCGCCGGGCTCGGCCAGGATGAGCGCTTCCAGATGGTCAGGGTTCCGGTGACGGCGGCGAAGTGGGCGACGTGGAAGCGGTATTGCGAAGCAGCGGGGATCTCTATGGGCCGGGCGATCTTGGCGCTCATCGACCGCGAGCTGGTGAGCGTATTCGGCCAGTCCACCGGGGAAGACGTGCCACTCCTCGCGGGTCGAGCGGAAGGACAGTTGGCAGCACGGGAGGCGCAGGTCCACGCCCGTGAACGCGAGATCAAGGTTTCGGAAGGGCGTCTTCGCAGGCAGGACGAGCGGCTGCGCCACTGGGAGGAAGAACTAGAAGCTCGAGAGCAACGGACTGAGTTGACAACGAGGTTGTCGGCTCGACCTGCCGCGAAGGATCCAAAGGTCGGCCGCAACGAACGATGTCCATGCGGGTCGGGGCTGAAGCACAAGCACTGCCATGGAATAGGTAGCAGGTGAGCGACATCTCTGAATGGTGAGCTCGGGACCGGTCTCACTCTCACGATTCTGTCGGACCGCCGAGGTACGGTGGTTGTGCGGATTACAATCGTGTAACTTAACCCTTCGAGAGTGGTCCGGGCATCCGATCGACTCGTAGCGAGGTGGACCCGTGAGCTTGGCGGCAACGAATATCGACAAACGCACCGAAGCTTCAATCGTGCTCGGCCACAGGGTCGAGCGAAGCGAACACCGCTCGTTGGCGCCGCCTACCTTGCTCCAGCAGATAGTTGAGGAGCCACAGAAGGCCATTCCTGCGATCGCCAAGGATCCCGCTGCATGCGCCCAGATCGAGCATGTAGTCAGTGGTCTCGAGACCAAACACTTGCTCTACCACGCGGACAGCCGGCAAGTTGAGATTGAGGACGAGAGCGTGGACCTGGTGCTGACCTCTCCTCCGTACTGGACACTCAAGAAGTACAACGACCACGACGACCAGCTCGGCGACGTGGCCGACTACGAGCAGTTCCTCGACGAGCTCGACCATGTGTGGCGGCGCGCATATCGAGCGCTGGTACCGGGTGGACGGCTCATAGTTGTGGTCGGTGACGTGAACGTGTCACGGCGCGCCTACGGTCGGCATCTGGTGTTTCCTCTCCACGCAAGCATTCAGGAGCGGTGCCGTCACGTTGGCTTCGACAACCTGGCGCCGATCATCTGGTACAAGATCGCCAACGCCCAATATGAGATGGGACCGGGCGGTTTCTTCGGCAAGCCGTTCGAGCCGAACGGCGTCGTCAAGAATGACGTCGAGTACATCTTGTTCCAGCGGAAGCCAGGTGGATACCGCAAACCCGACCTCGCAACCCGGCTGCTGTCGGTCATCCCTGCAACCGATCACGCGAACTGGTTCCAGCAGGTGTGGACGCTCGGAGGAGCGTCCACGGCGAGCCACCCGGCACCGTTCCCATTATCACTTGCCCACCGCTTGATCCGGATGTTCTCGTTTGTCGGCGACACTGTGCTCGACCCATTCGTCGGTACCGGAACTACCGCCGCCGCAGCCGCTGCGTGCGGCCGCAACAGCATCGGCATCGAAGTGGATCCGGAGTACTTCGCCATGTCCGTCAATCGGGTCGAGGCCACCCTGGGTACAAAAGCGCAGACCGCTCTTGACCTGATCGGATGAGACGATGACTAGAGCGCCCGAACCGACAGGCCTCGATCTCGTGGATGGTCTAGTCGGGCGAGAGCGCCCCACTATCGAGGACTACTGCAGGGCATCCGCCGAATACATCCGCAACGCGACCGAGCTCGGCGGAGACAAGGGGAAGGCCGCGCAAATCAGGCTGTCAAACGCCCTGGCTGAGGTCACTCTTGGTGATCTCCGAGATCACGGCTTGGGCCTCGACCGAGCAGTAGCAGGCGAGAGGGAGGTTGGCGGTGGCTTGCGGAGCGTTAAGGCCGATGTGTCCGAGATCTCCGAGATCCACGGATTGACGCTTGCTGTCGAGATCAAGCCGGTTCACCTGGCGGTCGGCCGTGCGATATGGAATCGATTCGGCGACGTCAGGACGTTCGCCGTCAACATCCACCTGAAGTTCCCGTTCGCAGTGGTCGGTGGAATCCTGACTCTTCCCACGACCGAGCGCGTGAAATCGGGTTCAGACACCGATTGGAAGTCAACGAGCCACCTTGTTTCCCGCGCGGTTGCCCGCTTCATGAGAGCCGGCGGTCGGGAGACCGAGGGAGATGCGCCGCACCTCCTCGAGGGGATCGCAGTCGTTGCCTTCGACCGCGAGACTGGCGCCATCGAGCCGGACCTGCCACCGGTGGCGAGCGGCCTCCGTTGGGAGGAGTTCATTGAGAGCATTGCCGTGGCGTATGACGCCCGGTTTGGTGAGGTTTGAATAGGGCCAGGGCGACCGCGCGGGTGGCGGATTGGTGCGATGGGCCGCCTCGCCGCACGGGATCGGTTCGAGGACCGGACACGACGATCTTCCCAGACGCCGTCAGTAGATGGCGTTGCGGTGCACATACAGCTGACTGCCTCTGAGTTGCCAGTCGGTCGCCCTGATGCCCGGACCCGAGTTCTTTTGGGCGGTCCCATTCCGGGCGCTCTGAGACAAGGGCGAGGGTGTATTCGGATATCGAGCGGTGCTCTCCGCAAAGCTGACCTTGCGGCACCGACCCCATCACCGACGGGCCGGGCGGCGCGGCACTCGAACGTGCAGAATGGACCCGAATCATCCTGACGCCGGTCCTGGTGTTCCCAAGCCGACGGCCGAAGGTTCGCCCGCCCACGCGAAGTCGACAAGACCGTCCGAAGGGTTGGCAGGCCTGCTCGGTGTCACGCCTACCAAACATGTGTTCGACGTGGCATAATGCCGCATGGCTCAGAGACGTCGAATTGGCACCATCAGAATCAAGCAGACGCGGCGGATCACTATTACGAGGACTGTCAAGCACCAAGTCGTTTCGCACCCGTCCGTCGTCCAAACGAGTTCCTTGAGTCCACCTGGTGCGCAGCGACCGATACCTAGGCGAACAAGCCGACTGACGTATACACAGCCTGAAAGCAGTTTCCTCGACCATGTGCGCGATGTCGTCAACGCCGACGTTGAGCGCGAGCGAGACGTTTTCTTGTGCCATGCGTGGGCTGATCGGACCGGGGCCGCAACGGATCTGTTTGAAGCGCTGAGCAGTCTCAGTGTGGATGTCTGGTTCAGCGAGCGGGAGGTCGTACTCGGTAGGAGCCTTGCCCGCCAGCTTGACGCCGGCCTTCGGGTCAGTCGCGTCGGGATCGTGCTCGTGACGCCAAACATGCTGGTCGCACTCCGAAACGGTGGCTTCGCCGACAAGGAGTTGGGCGCCTTGCTAGCGACCGACCGCGTGATTCCCGTGAGCGACGACGTGACGTATGACGAACTCCGTGCGGAGAGTCCTCTTCTCGCATCGCGTGCCGGCCTTTCAACCTCGGACTCCTCACTAGGTGAGGTGGCGGCCAAGATTGCGGAGTCTGTGCTCGGCGTTGATCTCGACTAGCACCCGGCGATTGGTGGAACAGACCGCTGTCACTACGCACGAGGTTATGGGACGGCGGCGTACTTCACGGTGTCCGGGACGGCCGTGAGCCAGTGGGCCCAGGGGCCACTGTCGAGCACCCTGGACGCTCACGTGTCGGGTGACTGACGCGTCGTTGAACCAGTACCGACGAATCGTCAGCCGAGCGATGACGATCGGGTGGCGACGGTACCTCTACACAGGTGGGATCGGCTTCGGCTGCCACCCGATGACGTGCTCGAATCCGTCGGCTGTGGTGCATTCGTCGACCACCTTCGCGACGAAAGCCTTGTTGTACTCGTACTGTTCGAACGACCGATTCCATCTGCAGTACTTCAGATCCGTCTTATGCCGGGCCTCACCGGCGGCCGAAGAAGGTGGTCGCACCTTGTAGTGCTTCCACGCCTTTGGGAATTCGGCCGACGGCTTGAATCGGTAGCCGATCTGGGCTTGGATCTCCGCGGCTGCTTGCGAAGGGCGCATCCACCCTGGGTCGGGTAACAGCTTGTCCCGTATGATGACCCGTCCGGTCCGCTCCAACGCCTCGTAGGCCTGAACCTCCTCGAGGGTCAGGTCGTCGAGACGCACGAACTCAACTGCTAGATCTGCTTCGCTGGTCGGCGATCGCTTCTGGGTGATCTCGATGCGGAATTCAAACGCCTTGCTAGTCCTAACGGACTCGTCGAGCCCAGCGCGGTAGTCGATGATCCAATCGCGGAGCCGCTCCGGAAGTTGGGCCTGCGCAGCCACCATCGCTGCGGCACCCTCCCGGGTGAACGCCGACAACGACACTGGGAGGTGGACGCGGTCGGCCATCGAGTAGTTCGGGCCGAACTCGTCCACGAGTTCGTTCTCCAAGTTGAGGGTGAGCGCTTGTGTGAACCCGTAGCTCACCACTTGGAGGCCGCGCTCGTATCGATGTTCGACCTTGTTCCTCAACGACGCAGTCAGCTCGAGGTTCGCTCGAACAGGGTCAGCAGTGTTCGGCCAGCGCTCCTTCACCGACTTTGTCAAGTCCCACGCCTTACGCTCTCCATCGACCAGCTCGTACCGTCCGTTGGGGCGGCGGTAATGGAAGTTCACGCCGTTCTTGGTGAATCCGGCGTGCAGTACGTACAGCCACGCTATGTGCATGTGGACGAGGAAACCCTCAAGCGGCCGCGGCGACAGCGGACTGTTGTGAATCTCGACCGCCTGCAACGCCTCTTCGCGTCCTGCCATCGCCATGTGATGCCAGCGTGGTCGCCGTGCCATCCCATGAGGGTACATGCAGCAGGCCACTGCCATGCACGGCCGCAAGAAACGCCAGGCTCAATCGTCCTGGGCCGCAGGTCCGGCTGGGCGGATACTGCGCCCGGCGCGTCGCGCCGAGCATTGGTGCCAACATCGGCAGCAATGCCCAGGACCACCCCAATGCGCTCGATAGGGACTCGCCGCGACCGCGGTCGACGTGCGGGCGAGGAACGGACATGGACTTGATAGACACCGACCACCCGGCGTCAACGCCCACTCAGTGTGGCGGATTGGTCGTCGGTTGCTGGTGACCGCCAGGGGGCAGATTTCGATCGTTACCCCAGGACGCGCATGGGACGCGTCTTGCTGAGAAACGATGCAAATCCCTGAGCTTCGATGAGTGATGAAACCCCAGGTCAGAGGCCATTTCTGGGCGTTCTCGCAGGTCACCGAAATGCCCTGGAAGACCTTCACACGGCAGAGGTCACTGGTTCGATCCCAGTAGCGCCCACCTCAGAATCCCCTGTAAACACAGGGGATTCTG